>NZ_JAHBCZ010000065.1:0-20665 GCF_019956035.1 Pseudomonas sp. A-RE-22 | reverse complement strand
CTGGCCGGTGCTTTTTTCTCAAACCGCGCTAGAACTTCTGCCCACATCGCTTCTGTCACCCTGACTGAGTTTTGTGGGATTTTATCAAAGACCTTGAAAGGGCTGGCCGTAAGGGCGGAACCCTAAGCCGCCGTTACCGCAGCAACGGATATACACACCGACCCCAAAGGGTAATCGCCCCCAAACGCTTGAGGCAGCAGTACCTGGGCCTCATCAAACGCATCCGTCAGCACCGCATTCACCGCCTGCTCAAACCTGTACCGCTCCAGTCATCACGGCAAAGGCGAGCATCACCAGGCTGACGCCCCAGGCCCAGAAGAACGTATAGGCGATGTGCTTGCGAAGCTCTACGCCGGACAACGCCAGCGCGAGGTACACGCTGGGCACCACCGGGCTGATGGAGAATCCAGTGTTCTCACCGATCAGCATGGCCCGGGCCACGGCCTCGAGGGGGACACCCGCGGCAGCGGCCACGTCCCTGATCACCGGCAGCAGGGCGAAATAGTAGGCGTCCGGTGAGAAGATCATCCCCAAGGGGACGCCGAAGAAACCGACGATCACATGCAGGTATTGGGCAGAACCGGCTGGCATGATATCGATCAGTGCCAATGCCATGCCGTCGGACATCTTCGCGCCGGAGAGCACGCCCAACAGGACGGCGGCGGCCATCATCACCAGGACCATTTGCAGCGCATCGGCCGCATGGGCCTTGAGGCGTTCGGCCTGGGCGTCCAGGGACGGGAAGTTCAAGGGCAGGGCGATGCCCAATCCCACCATGAAACACGCATACAAGGGAAAAATGCCGGTGAACAGGCACGCCAGGATCCCACCGGTCATCGCCACGTTCAGCCAGTAACGCAGCTCCCGGGGGGAGAGGGCGAATTCACGGTCCAGGGGTTGCAGGCTGTCCATGTCACAGGTTGCAGCCGCGCCCAGCGACATCGGTTGGCGACGCTGGGCGCGCAAGCCCAACACTGTCGCGACAACGAGCATGCACGTCAGGCCCACCATCTGCACCGGCAGCAAGCCTAGCCACAGTTGGGTGGCATCCAGCCCCGACACTGCGGCAGCGCGTGCGGTCGTTCCGCCCCAAGGGACCATATTGATCACGCCGGCCGTGGTGCCAACCAGGCACAGCAACATCGCCGGGCTCATGTTCAGGCGCTTATACAAGGGCAGCAGGGCCGGGATGGTCAGCAAGAACGTGGCGGCGCCGACGCCGTCGAGATGGACCACTGACGTCACCAAAACCGTCACCAGTGCCACGGCCAGCGGCTTGCCGCCTGTGCTGCGGATCAGCAGGTTGACCAATGGATCGAACAAGCCCCGGTCACGCATGATGCCGAAAAACAGGATGGCAAACAGAAACAGTGCTGCGGTCGGGGCCACCGTGATCAGGCCGGCCTTGATGAATTCGCCGATCTGGCCGAGATTGAAGCCGGCTAGCAGGCAAACGATCACGGGAAGGGTAGTGAACGCCACCACCGGACTGATCCTGCGCAGCAATATCAATCCGATGATGGCGAGCATCATCAGGAAACCCAGGGTTGTAATCATGTTGCAGCCTCTCTTTTTTATTGTTGTCGAAGGTTCGTGGGCGGTGAGTCGATCAGCCTTGCGGTCCGGGCAGGCGCAACGCCAGAAGCAGGTAACTCAGGCTCTTGCCATGGCGATCCAGACCGCAACTGCGATTCACACCGCCCTCCAGGGCGTCCTCGAGCACGAAATTCAGTGCATTCAGGTTCGGCAGTTCATAGCGATGCACCTTGGAGGGTTGTCGCGTCGCGAATTGCTCGGCCACTCGGGCGCAGGTCAATTCCCGTAGCAGCCACGGATAGTGGGCCGGATCGTGGGGAAACAGGGCGATGCTGAGAATGTTGCCTTTGTCGCCAGCACGGGCATGGGCATAGTCGGCTAGGGTGACCAGGTTCATCAGTACCACTCCAGGGTTGTATGGATTTCATCTCGCGGCAGCAGGAAACTGCGGGTGGTAACGGTCTCGGCGAGGTGTCGCCGGACGCCACCGCCGCCCGCCGGCCCGTTGGTGTAGAGCGACTCGACCTCTGCCAGCAGGGCCTCCACCAGCCGTCGGTCGGTGTGAGTCAGGCCGATGCGCACGCGCACATCCTCCAGGGCGGGCGCCTGGGCCAGTTGCTGTTGCAGATAACGACCGCCCTGGTCGTTGAAGAGGCTGGCGACCCCGGACAGGTCGATCCAGGGCTGGACCCCGGGTGCCAACTGGTTGAAGCGCTGCAGCAGGATTTCCCGCGCCAGCGCGGCACGCGCCACGGCGCCGGGGCCTGCGTAGGATATTTCCGCCTCGCCGAACCAGAGGCCGCGCACACCCGCCAGACCCTTGAGCGTGTCGGGACGCGGGTGACCCAGCAGGCCCCTGATTTCAACACGGTCATCGCCCAAGTCCTGTACACGGGCCTGGCCCAGGTCCAGCACCACGTCCGGCGTCAGATAGCGTCGAGGGTCGTGTACTTCGTAAAGGAGTTGTTCCTTGACGGTCTGTTCGCTGACCCGTCCGCCGCAGTTGCGGGTTTTGCCGATGATCAGGCGGCCATCCTGATGGATCTCAGCAATGGGGCAGCCGAGATTGGCCGGGTCCGGAATGTCTTTCATTCCAGGATGGGCAAAATAGCCCCCCGTGACCTGGGTGCAGCACTCCAGCAGATGGCCTGCGGTGGTGGCGATGGCCATTTTCTGCCAATCGTCGGCCGACCAACCCAACCCATGGCGGATCGCCCCCACGGCCAGCGACGGATCCGCGACCCGGCCACACAGCACGATGCCAGCGCCCTCGGCCAACGCCTGGGCGATTCCGTCGGCCCCGGTGTAGACGTTCACCGACACGGGGTGCTCCAAGGGCTCCGAGGACAGCCATCGTTCGTAACGGGGCGGTGTTTCTTCCAACAGATCATCACCCAGCACGCAGGCGATTTTCAGTGCAGGGAAGCGGCCTGCCAGCGTCTGGCGCAACCGTTGCGCGGCCGCCCTGGGATTGGCGGCGCCGCCATTGGTGATGATCGGGATGCCGGCCTCGATGCACACGTCCAGCATGGGCTCGAGGAAATCGAACAGACGCGCGGAGTATCCCGCCTGCGGGTCCAGGCGCTTGCGTAGCTGCGCCTCGGCCAGGGTCCGTTCAGCCAGCAGTTCCAGCATGATGTAGCGCTGGCCGCTGCGTTGTGCCAGGTCCTGGGCCAGGCGCAGGGCGGCGTCGGGTCGATCATTGGCGAAACCGGCACCGCAGCCGACGAGAATTGTTTTTGTCATGTCGCTTTCCACTGAGGGGTGGCACTGAGGGGTGGCCCCATAGTGGAGAGACTGGATTATTCTGTGAATTTTAAAGATAGAATCAATTGATTCATTAATCTTATGAGTGGGTCATGAACGTTTCTTTTCGTCAGCTTCGTGCCTTCATCCTTATTGCCGAGACTTCGAGCTTCACCCGCACGGCCGAACAGTTGCACCTGTCCCAGCCGGCGCTGAGCTATAGCATCCGCAAACTGGAAGAGAGCATGGGGCTGCAGTTGCTCGCGCGTAATACCCGCAGCGTCGAGCTGACCCCGGCCGGTGAGCATTTTCTGCCCCAGGCCCGGCGCATGCTCCGGGACATGAACGACGCCGTGCGCGACGCTCGTGACACCCTGAGCCTGAGCCGTGGCACGCTCCGGCTGGCGGCCTTGCCCACCGCTGCGGCGTCATTCCTGCCGATCGCCATTGCTTCTTTCCAGCATGAAAACCCTGGCGTGACGGTGAGCTTGTTGGACGGTCGCGCCGGGGAAATCATGGGCTGGGTGCAGCGAGGAGAGGTGGACGCCGGCATCAGTTCGTTGCCTGACGATCTGTCCGGACTGAGCTTTGTGCGCCTGTTGGATGACAACCTGGTGTTGCTGAGCCACAAGGACCCGCAGCGTGACGGCCAGGACGACTGGAAGCGGCAACCCTATATTGCCCTCACGCCTGACACCAGCATCCGGCCCCTGGCTGACGCTGCGTTACGCTATTTGAACGTTGACCCTGTGCCGGCCTGGGAAGTGGCGCACATGAGCACGGCCACGGCCCTGGTTCGCGAAGGATTGGGATTTTCTCTGTTGCCGGCCAGTTGCACGGCAGTGTTCAACATCGGTGAGCAGTGTGCTGTCACCGCCATCGACCAGCCGGCGAAGCGCTCGATCGGCCTGTTGCAGCGCAAGCCGGTGGCCCAATCACCTTCGTTGAGCCAGTTCATGCAGCATTTGCGACAGGTGCTGCTCAGCCACGGACACTGAGGTTGATCGAGCAATGGCTATCGCGAGCAAGCTCGCTCCCAGATTGGCTGGTGGTGGAACTTGATTGCGTGGCCACCACAACGCCCCCTGTGGGCGCGAGCTTGCTCGCGAAAGCGCTGGCCCGGCCACCGCGCTATTGAGTGCCAAACATCGCCGTCCAATAGATCCCTGCATCGCTTTTCGGATCGGTCGCATACCCGGCGCCCAATTCGCGGAACTGTGGGTTCATCAGGTTGGCGCAGTGCCCTGGGCTGGCCAGCCAGCCGTCCACCACCTTGAGCGCGGTGTCTTGTCCGGCGGCGATGTTTTCGCCGATCAACTGGCCCAGATAACCAGCCAGTTCGGCGCGGTCGCCCGGCATGCGGTTGTCGCGGTCCTTGTGGTCGAAGAAATTGTTGTTGGCCATGGCCCGGGTATGGGTCACGGCGGCCAGGGCCAAGGTGGCGTTCCAGGCCAGAGGTGTGGTGGCGGCGAAGGTTTCGGTGCCACAGCGACGCGGCTGGGTGCGGGCACTGTTGATCAGTTTCAGCAGCTTCTGGCCCTCGGCTTGCCAGTCACCCAGGCGCGCCGACAACAGTGGGCGCGCCAGCACGATGCGCCATTCGCGGTCCAGGCGGCTGACGCCGATGTCGACGAACTGCGGGTCGAGTACTACCTGGCAGAAGCTTTCCTGGACCGCTTTCATGGCCGATTGCGCATCGCGCGGCCCGGACAGGCTGATGGCCTGCACGTTGACCATTGGATAGGCCGCCCGCGCCAGCGCCTGCTGCAGGTCGCCGATGCCATTGGCCGACAGGATCAGCCGGGAATCCATCGCCAGCGGTGGCAACTCCAGCGAGGCCTGGCCGGCACAGCTTTGGGACTGGCTGCGGTAAAGGTTGATGGACTCGACCAGTTGCGTCTCTTCGGTGGCCGTGGCACTGGTGGCGAAAACCAGGCCCAGCGACAGCACGACAAGACCCATGACGGATGAAATGGCACGCATGTAAATCTCCCTTGAGCGGACGGCGCCTATGATGCGCAATTTTTGCCCCGCTGGGGCAACGGTATTCACGCTCTTTTGAAATCCCTTGGAACGGCACCGTTGGGTAGCGTTCGGGATAATCCTCAAATAGTGGGATCAACTTTCAGGCGAATAAGTCCATTTCCGTCGTTTCAAGGCCATAAAATCGCAGATTATCAGCTCATCCAGTTCCCCCCATCGACGTTATAGGTCTGCGCCACCACGTACTCGCTTTCCGCCGAGGCGAGGAAAATCGCCATCCCGACGAGGTCCTCCGCAGTCCCCATCCGGCCATAGGGCACCTGTTGCCCGACCTGGCGCTTCTTTTCCCCCAGCGGCAGGTTTTCTTGGCGGGCGAACAGCGCATCCACGCCATCCCAATGCTCGCCATCCACCACGCCGGGGGCGATGGCGTTGACGTTGATCCGATGCTTGATCAGATCCAGCCCGGCGGATTGGGTGAGGCTGATCACCGCGGCCTTGGTGGCGCAATAGACACCGACCAGCGCTTCGCCACGTCGACCGGCCTGGCTGGCCATGTTGATGATCCGGCCGCCATGGCCCTGGCGGATCATCTGCCGCGCCGCCGCTTGCAGGGTGAACAGCGTGCCGGCGACGTTGATGGAAAACAGCCGCTCGTAGCTCTGGCGGGTGATTTCCACGATGGGCGCCAAGTCGAACAGCGCGGCGTTGTTGATCAGGATATCCAGCTTGCCCACCCGGGCCACCACGGCCTCGACGGCCTGGTCGATCGAAGCCTGGTCCGTCACGTCCATTTTGACCGCGTAGGCGCTATCACCCAGTTCGGCGGCGGTAGCCTGGGCCCGCTCCAGGTCGATATCGGCGATCGCCACTGTGGCGCCCTCGTTGATATAGGCCTGGGCGAACGTCCTGCCGATGCCACGGGCGGCACCGGTCACCAGGGCACTTTTTCCTTCCAGTCGTTTCATGGGGTTGTCCTTTTCGAAGTACAAAAAAAAACTGTGGGAGCAAGGCTTGCCCGCGATGAAGCAAATGCGGTCTCTCAGAAATCGAGGTGCCTGTATCGCGAGCAAGCTTTGCTCCCACAGCGGGGCAAACCTTCTAGCCTCGGGGAAGGTACCAATCGTTATTTCTTGGGATACCCGGCCCGCTTCATCTCCCGCTCGGTACTCGATTGCGCCGAGGCCAATGCCTGTTCCACCGTGATCTGCCCGGTGAGGGCGGCGGTAAACAGCTTGCCGACGGAAGTGCCGATGGCCTGGAACTCTGGAATCGTCACGTACTGGATGCCCACGTACGGCACCGGTTTGGCGGTGGGGTGGGCCGGGTCGGCGTTCTGCATCATTTTCAAGGTGATCCGGGCGAACGGAGCGGCGTTCAGGTAGGCGTCGCTGTAGGTGGACATGCGCGTGCCGGGCGGGACATTGCTGATGCCGTCCTGCCTGGCGACCAACTGGATGTAGTCCTTGGACGTGGCCCAGGCCACGAACGCCTTGGCGGCGTCCTTGTGCCGGGAGCTGGTGGGAATCGCCAGTGACCAGGCATACAACCAGGAAGCACCTTTATGGGTCACTTCGATGGGGGCGGCAGCGAAGCCCACACGGTCGGCGACCTTGCTTTGGCTGGTGTCGGTGATGAAGGAGCCCGCGACGCTGGCATCGACCCAGATCGCACATTTACCGCTGTTGAACAGCGCCAGGGTTTCGTTGAACCCGTTGCTGGTCAGGCCCGGCGGGCCGTACTTCTTCAGCGTATCGACGTAGAACTGCGCGGCGGCCTTCCATTGCGGGCTGTCGAACTGCGGTTTCCATTGTTCATCGAACCAACGGGCGCCGAAGGTGTTGGCCAGGGTGCTGAGCAGCGCCATGTTCTCGCCCCAACCGGCCTTGCCCCGCAGACACAGGCCGTACTGGCCCTGGTCAGGTTGGTGCAACTTGGCAGCGAATTCACCGAGCTGGCTCCAGGTCGGTTGCTCGGGCATGCTCAGGCCGGCCTGTTTGAACAGGTCCGTGCGGTAATAGGTGACGGTGCTTTCGCCGTAAAAGGGCAGGGCGTAAAGCGTGTCATTGACCGAGAGGCCTTGGCGAACGGCAGGAAAAATGTCCTCCAGGTCATACTCGGCGGGCAGGTTGGTCATCGGTTCGAGCCAGTGCTTGGCCCCCCACAGCGGGGTTTCGTAGGTGCCGATGGTCAGCACGTCGAACTGCCCGCCCTGGGTTGCGATGTCAGTGGTCAGGCGCTGGCGCAGGACATTCTCTTCGAGTACCACCCAGTTCAACTTGATGTCCGGGTGCTCGCTCTCGAAGGTTTTCGAGAGTTTTTGCATGCGGATCATGTCGGCGTTGTTCACCGTGGCGATGGTGAGGGTCTCGGCGGCCTGTCCGGCCAGGGCAAAAGACAATCCCGCGAACATGACAAGCACCTTGGGCACTGTTTTCATGAGCTTCTCCAGAGCTGCGCCTGGGCGCAGAATTATTATTGTTGTGGGGGCCGTGGCGTCGGGCTGAGCGGTTCGTCGCCAATGGCAAGCCGATTACAGCAGCGCCTGTGGAGGCCGACAAACGCAGGGAGGATCGTGCGCTGATACTTTTTTTAACGCCCTTGAGCGCGACAGGGCCGGGTTAAAAAAGTATCAGTGGGCGGTCAGACCGAGGCTGGCGAACCGCTGCGCACTCGGCGTAAGGTGCCCGCTATAACGATAAAAGAGGCGCGACATGCCTGATCACCGAACGCCGCTGTTCGAGCAGCGACCAGCCGAACTGGAAGTCATCCTGCCTGAGCCCGAACACAGTTTTCGCTGGTACGAGCATGACTACCCGTACCCGATGGCGCGTTGGAACCATCACCCTGAATTTGAAATCCACCTGATCCGCCAGGGCAGCGGCAAACTGCTGGCGGGCGACTACATCGGCCCGTTTGGCCCAGGCCATGTGGCGATGATTGGCCCGGACTTGCCCCACGACTGGATGGGCGATCTGGCGCCGGGCGAGCACCTGCCTGGGCGTGACGTGGTCTTGCAATTCGACGGTGCCACGCTGCTGACCTTGCGCCGAACCCTGCCCGAACTGGGCGATCTGCAGGGCCTGTTCGAACGCGCCCGCCGTGGCCTGACCTTCGACGGCAACACCGCGCGGCGGGCCGCGCACCTGCTGGAAGCCATCGGCCCGGCCCAGGGACTGGCGCGGTTGGCGCTGTTCCTGGAACTGCTGCACACCCTCAACCAAGCCCCTGGCGACGAGGCCTTGAGCCTGGCGAGCCCTTGCTACGCGCCGACCCTCGATGCGCGCAGCTCCGAGCGCATCCATAGAGCCTTCGAATACCTGCAAGCCGAACTCACTGGCGACCTGCGCCTGTCGGTGATCGCTCGTCAATTGGACATGAGCGAGCCGGGCTTCTCACGGTTCTTCAAGCGCATCACCGGGCACGGCTTCATTGACCTGATGCGCAAGCTGCGGGTCCAGCGCGCCTGTCGCTTGCTGTTGCAGAGCGAAATGCCCGTGACCGATATCTGTTTTGAAGTGGGCTACAACAACTTGTCCAACTTCAACCGGCACTTTCGGATAGAGATGAACCAGACCCCCAGCGAGTACCGGCGGGGCGCTTTTCCCCTCGCTTGATGGAGACTGTCATGTTGCGCATCGTGGAACAGCAAGCCAGCGCATCCCTGCGCCAGCGGATGGAAAAGGCCGGTTGTGCCTTCGATTTCCTGGTGCTTGTGCCCGAGGCGAGTGATGCCGCTGATGAGGTGCTTCATCGTCAGGCTGTGGACCTGTTGTTCCAGCACCTCAAGGCTCAATGGCTGGAGCGTCATCGCCAACTGACTCTGGACCCGCGCTATACCGAGGCTGCGCCCCCCACCATGGATTGGGATTTGAGCAAGGCCGTCGCCAAGCCGCTGAACCGGGACGAACGGGCTCGACTCATGCGGAGCGACCAAGATGATCAGCACACTTATGCCTTGTACGCGGCCTTCTGCGACCCGCCCTATGGCACCCGTTTCAGCGACGACACCCCGCAGGCGCTGTTCAGCGAATGGCTCGACCTGCTTGGGCTCGAGGACGGTACCGATGGGGTGGTGTTGAGCTGGGTCGATAACTTCAACCTCAACTGGACGGCCAGCGACGAGTACGATCCGGCACGGGCCTCCTGGAGCGATTATTTCGACGATGGCCTGGAGTGGTGGGGCGTCTGGTGCCTGAGCATCTGGAACCCCAAGCGCCGAACGCTTGCCGTACTGGCGGCGAGCACGACGGATTGAGTTGCAGAGCTTGCAGCTCCGCAGAAACCAATGTGGGAGCGAGCTTGCTCGCGATGGCGTCAACCCAGCCAGCATCAATGTCAGCTGACCCACCGCCATCGCGAGCAAGCTCGCTCCCACAGGGGAATTATGGTGATCCCAGGTTCGGGGTTTAGTCCGCGACACCTCGTTGATGCTTCTTCAACCGATAGGCGAACTGTGCCCGGCTCAGTCCCAATGAGCGTGCGGCCGCTGCCAGGTTGCCGCTGCTCAGTTGCAGGGCTTCGTTGATCAGCCGTGATTCCAGGCCGTCAATGGAGAAGTCCGAGTCCAGTTGGCTGAGGGACTGGAGCAGGGCCGGTTTTTCCGCGGCGTCGTTGGCGGCCAGGCCCATCGGCGAGAGACCGCCGTGCAGGTCCACGGAGTACGCATCCACGGGAAGTTGCTCATTGCGAAACAGATGGACCAGGTCAATCGCCTGGCCTTCTTCGCTGGCGATCAGGCCGCGCTCGATGAGGTTCTGCAATTCCCGCACGTTGCCCGGGAAGTCATAGCGCAACAGCACCTTCAAGGCACGCATGGTCAGGCCCATCGGGGTGCGGCCGTACTCCTGGCAAAAGCGCTTGAGGAAAGCATTGATCAGCAACGGGATGTCATCGCGACGCTCGCGCAAGGGCGGCAGGGCGATGGGGTAGACGTTGAGCCGGTAGAACAGGTCTTCACGGAACGCGCCTTCCGCCACGGCCTTGCGCAGGTCGATGTTGGTGGCCGCCACGACCCGCACATCGACCTTGATGCCGTGGCCACCACCGATCCGTTCAATCTCCCGCTCCTGCAAGGCGCGCAGCAACTTGCTTTGCCCGGCCAGGCTCAGGCAGGTGATCTCATCCAGGAACAACGTGCCGCCATGGGCTCGCTCGAAACGACCGGGGCGTGAATGGGTGGCCCCGGTATAGGCACCGCGTTCAACGCCAAACAGTTCGGCCTCGATCAGGTTGTCGGGGATGGCCGCGCAGTTGAGGGCGATGAACGGACCATCGCGTCGGCGACTCAGTTGGTGCAACTGACGGGCGAACATCTCCTTGCCGACGCCGGATTCGCCGCTGACCAGCACGGTGGCGGGGGTCAAGGCCACCCGCTGCAAGGCCTGGGTCGCGGCGTTGAAGGCGGCGCTGGCACCGATCAGCGGCTGTTCGCTGTCCGGCAGTGGGGCGGTGCCGGCAACACTGTCGGACTGGCTGTCGGTGCGCGCGACGACCGCTGGCGGTGAGGCATTGAGGTAATTGAGGTCCTGCTCGACATCGCCCCATTGCTCGGCGGTCTTGCCGACGACTCGGCAGCGTTCGTGCCCCATGCCTCGACATTCCACTTCGCGGAAAATCACCAGTTGCCCGAACAGCCCGCTGACGAAACCGATGGCATAGCCCAGTTCGGTCCAGCACACCGGATCCTGCCCGGTGCCATAGGCGGCGACATGCTCGTCGGCCTCACAGGAGTGATGCCAGAGAAATTCCCCTTCATAGAACCCCGAATCAGCATCGAACTTGAAGTGCAGCGGCTCGACCTTGGTCATGCCTTCAAGGGTGTGCAGATGCGTGCCGGCACGAAATACCGCTGCGGCATCGGCGTGGGGCCAGCGTTCGCGAATCAGCCGGGCGTCCCGGGCGCCGGAGGAATAGCCGGTGCGGGTGAGCATGCCACGGGCCTGTTCCAGCCCCTGGCGTTCGATGATTTCCCGGCGCAACGCACCGAAGGATGAACTGTGCAGCAGCAACATGCGTTGGTCGTTGAGCCAGATACGACCGTCGTCGGGGGAGAAAAACAGACACGCGGTGAGTTCTGCCGTCGTGGGCGAGCTGCTGTCGGTCAGCTCGTTGCTGTCACCCCGTGGGCGGAAGTGCTCGGTGGCGATCCGGTGATCCGGCAACTGGCAGTGGGGATTATTCATTGTTATGCCCCTGATGGCGGGTGATCGAAATGATCATCTGGCGAGATAGTTATTAAGCATAACTTTATCAAATGAACAAGCGGCAGCTGGCCAACGGCCACGTCGGCAGGTGCTTCATCAGTCCTGCATTCGATGCAGACCATTGATCCAGAGCCCTGCGCCAGGTTTATCAAGGTCTGCGGGCAAAACCGGCACAGCGCTTGCTCAGGCACTAGCACGGCGTTTGCGTCGATACCTTCCAGGTGCGGCAAACGATGACAACAACAAAGAGCCGGGAGTGTTAAATGTCTGCATCCAAAAGCCACCTGTTGTCCCAGGTGATCGAGTCGGAATGTGTCTTCAACGGTGACTGGGTGCCTGCGTCGGGTCTGCTGCAATGGATCATTGAACCGGCCACCGGTGAGCGGTTGATGCGCTGTGCCACGGCCGACTCCGCCGACATCGCCAAGGCCAGTCGCGACGCAGCCCTGGCGCAGCCGGGGTGGGCGGCGCTGGGCCCGCGGCAACGCGCGGCGATCTTCCGCAAGGCCGCCGACGTGGCTGAGCAGTCCTTCGATGAACTGGCGCTGTACGTGGCCCGGGAGACCGGCGCCGCGCTGTTCAAGGGCCAACACGAAGTACGCGAAGCCATCGTGCTGTTGCATCAGGCCGCGGGCCTGCTGTCCCAGGCCCATGGGGTGGTCCTGCCCAGCGAGGCGGGGCGCCTGTCCTACGCGCGGCGCCAGCCCCATGGCGTGGTCGGGGTGATTTCGCCCTTCAATTTTCCCCTGGTGTTGTCCATGCGCTCCGTTGCGCCAGCCCTGGCGGCGGGCAATGCGGTGGTGCTCAAGCCGGATCCGCAGACCCCGGTGAGCGGCGGTTTCCTCATCGCCCGGTTGTTCGAGGTGGCAGGGCTGCCCAAGGGCTTGTTGCAAGTGTTGCCCGGCGCGGCGGATGCCGGTGAGGCGCTGTGCCGCGACCCCAACGTGCGCATGATCGCCTTTACCGGTTCCACCGGCGCCGGTCGCAAGGTCGCTGAAGTGGCCGGGCGCAACCTGAAGAAGGTCGCACTGGAGTTGGGCGGCAAGAACCCGCTGATCATTCTTGAAGACGCCGATCTCGACCTCGCCGCTCGCAACGCGGCCTGGGGCGCCTGGCTGCATCAAGGGCAGATTTGCATGGCCACCGGGTTGATCCTCGCCCATGAATCCATCGCCGAAGAACTGACCCGCAAACTGGTGGAAAAGGCCCGGGCCTTGACCGTCGGCAACGCCGCCCAGGGCGAGGCCGCGTTGGGGCCGCTGATCAATCAGCGCCAGCTGAAACGGGTGCACGACATCGTCAGCGACTCCGTGCGTGCCGGCGCCCGGCTGGAGGCAGGCGGCGAGCACGATCGACTGTTTTACCAGGCCACCGTGCTCAGCGGCGTGAAACCGGGCATGCGGGCCTTCGACGAGGAGGTCTTCGGGCCGGTGGCAACGGTGGTCAGCTTCGCCACCGATGATGAAGCTGTCGAGTTGGCCAACCGCACCGAGTACGGTTTGGCGGCGGCGATCATTTCGCCGTCGGTAGGCCGGGCCATGGCCATCGGTGAGCGGTTGCAGTGCGGCATGTTGCACATCAATGACCAGACCGTCGCCGATGAGTGCATCAACCCGTTCGGCGGGCGCGGCGCCTCGGGCAATGGCGGCAGCGTCGGCGGCCCGGCGGACTGGGACGAATACACGCAATGGCAGTGGGTGACGGTCAAGGACCAGGCGCCGGTCTACCCCTTCTGACAGGCAGGTTTACAGGGCCCGATGAGCTGAGGGCCCTGCGAGTACACAAAAATAATAAGAGGACTCAACATGAAACTCGACAACAAGATTGTGCTGGTCACCGGTGTCTCGTCAGGCATTGGTGCTGCCACGGCAAGCCTGCTGCGCACTCATGGCGCCCAAGTGATTGGCGTCGACCTCAAGGCGCCGCACATGACCCTGGACGGTTTTGTGCAGGGCGATTTGAGTAGCGCCGAAAACATCGAACGGCTGCTGCCGCAGCTGCCCGCACGGCTCGACAGCCTGTGCAACATCGCCGGGGTGCCGGGCACTGCCAACCCGCAACTGCTGGCGCGGGTCAACTACCTCGGGTTGCGCCACTTGAGCCGTGCGCTGCTGCCGCGCATCAACGCTGGCGGCAGCATCGTCAATATCGCCTCGATCCTCGGCGCCGAATGGCCGTTGCGCCTGGAACAGCACAAGGCGCTGGCGCGCATCGAAGATTTTGCCGTCGCGCAAGCCTGGCTGGCCGACCACCGGGTGCCGGACCAGACCTGCTACCAGTACTTCAAGGAAGCCTTGATCGTCTGGACCTACCTGCAGGCCCAACCCTGGTTTCTTGAGCATTCGGTGCGCATGAACAGTGTTGCACCGGGCCCGGTGTTCACGCCCATCCTCGACGACTTCGTGAGCATGCTCGGCGAGGCCCGGACCCAGGCCGATGCCCATCGCATGAAACGTCCCGCTTACGCCGATGAGGTGGCGGCGGTGATCGCTTTCCTGTGTGCCGACGAGTCGCGCTGGATCAACGGCGTCAACCTGCCGGTCGATGGTGGATTGGCCTCCACCTACATCTGAATGCGCATCCGTACAACGCGGCGCAAGCCGCTACCCGAGCGTGTTGGCTGCAAAGCCATGCCAAAAAATAACAATAATGAGAAGCGTCCATGGATAACCTCAAAGATTGCTTTGGTTTCAAGCATTGCGCCCTGTGCCTGGCGTTATGCAGCACCGGTGTGATGGTCGAAAGGGTCCAGGCCATGCAAATGGACCTGGGTGACTCCGACTGGAAACTGCGCTGGGACAACACTATCAAGTACAGCCAAGCCTGGCGCCTGCATGGACAGGACAGCCGCTTGGTCAACGCGCCAACCGCCAGCGGCCTGTACCCCTCGATCCAGAGCCAGGGCGACAAGAATTTCAGCAGTGGCCTGGTCTCCAACCGCCTGGACCTGTTTTCCGAAATGGACCTGAGCCGGCAAAACTATGGGCTGCGCGTGAGCGGCGCAGCCTGGTACGACGATATCTACAACCAGGACACCGACAGCAGCGAGCAAACGCATTTCCTCAGTGAAACCCGCAAGCTCCATGGCCGCGACGCGGAAATCCTCGACGCCTTCGTGTTCTTGCGCGGGGATCTGGGTGAAGACTCCCAGGGCGTGGCGCGCCTGGGCCGACACAGCCTGATCTATGGGGAAAGCCTGTTCTACGGTGGCAACGGCATTGCCAATGCCCAGGGCCCGACCGATGTCGTCAAGTTGCTCAGCGTGCCGGGGACTCAGTTCAAGGAGATCCTGCGCCCGGTCAATCAGATCTCCGGGCAGTTGCAGATCAACCCGCAACTGTCGGTGGGCGCTTACTATCAGTTTGAGTGGGAACGTTCCAATCTGCCCGGCGCCGGCAGCTACCTGAGCGATGTCGATGCCATCGGCTACGGCAGTGGCCCTCTGCGCGAAGTGTTCGGCAACGACACGGTCAATGGCGGCGATTTGAAACCGCGCAATTCGGGGCAGGGCGGCATGCAGATCCGCTTCAAGCCGACCGGCACCGAGCTGGAGCTGGGTTTCTACGCGGCCCAGTATCACGACAAAGCGCCAATCGGGTTGTACGCGTACCTGGACGGTGCGGCGTCTGCGGCCACCGGGTTGCCCATCCTGGGTTCCTATCGCCAGGTCTACGCCGAAGACATCAAGACCGCTGGCGTCAGCTTCTCCACTGCCTACGGTCCGTTCAACTTTGCCGGTGAAACGTCGGTGCGCTGGAACGCGCCGCTGGTGAGTAATCTGCAAGTAGTGACCCCCGGCATGGCGGCCGATGGTGGCGACAATGAGTTGTTCGCCAGGGGCAAGACCGCCCACGCCAACCTGTCGGCGATCTACCTGTTATCGCCCACCGCGTTCTGGGATGGCGGATCGGCCCTGGCCGAACTGGCCTGGAACCGCACCCTGAGCGTGACCAAGAACGCTGCCGCGCTGGACTCCAACACCACCCGCGATGCCACCGCGCTGCGGGTATTGATCGAGCCGGCGTACTTCCAGATCGTCGACGGAATCGACCTGACCGTGCCGATCGGCATGGGTGTGGTACTCGATGGGCGCTCATCGGCGGTCAACAAGTCCGGCTTCGGCAACACCCACTCCGGCGACTGGAGTGTCGGGCTCAAAGCCACCTACCTGCAACGCTGGGATGTCGGCCTCAACTACGTGAACTTCTTCGGCGCACCGAAAGCCGGGCTGCGCGAGGACGGCAATTTCAGTTACGGACAGTCGTTGGCCGATCGCGACTTCGTCTCGCTCTACGTGAAAACCTCATTCTAATAAGGTGGATTCGCCATGCAGAACACAGCATTCCTGAACACATGCGTCCTGACCCTGGCCCTTGCTGGCATGGGGCTGGCGCAGGCGGCGGTGTCGCCTGAACAGGCCGCGCGCCTGAAAACCGATCTGACTCCCTTGGGTGGCGAGCGTGCCGGCAACGCCGATGGCAGTATCCCGGCTTGGCAGGGCGGCTATACCCAGGCCACGCCTGGCTACAAACCGGGTGACAAACGCCCCGATCCATTCGCCGGCGAGAAGCCGCTGTATTCGATCAAAGCCTCGAACATGGAGCAGTACGCCAGCGAGTTGGCCGAAGGGACCAAGCTGCTGCTGAAGAAATACCCGGGCTATCGCCTGGACGTGTACCCGACCCATCGCTCGGCCGCCGCTCCGCAATGGGTGTATGACAACACCAGCAAGAACGCCACCCGCGCCACCCTGGACGTGGACAGCGAGAAGGTCGCCAACGCCTACGGTGGCATTCCGTTCCCGATCCCGGAAAACGGTGCCCAAGTGCTGTGGAATTATCGGTTGTCCTGGCAGGGCGGCGACACCATCAGCGCGCCTTTCGATACCTGGCTGATGACCGCCGGTGGCAAGAAAGTCCAGGCGACCCGGGCCCAATTCTCCTATCAGTTTCCCTACTACTTCGAAGGCGGCAGCCTGGAAAACTATGCGGGCAAGTACCAGGTGGGCAAGCTGTTGACTGAGTTGCCGTCATCCAAGGCCGGCGAAGGCCTGATGACCCATTGGGACATGGACCCGGCCAATCGGGCGGCCTGGCAATATCTGGTCGGCCAGCGCCGGGTTCGCCGGGCGCCAAACATTGCCTATGACACGCCGGACTTCGTGACCTCCGGCGTCGGCCTGTTCGACGAAGCGTTCATGCTGTTCGGGCCTACCGATCGCTATGACCTCAAGCTGGTGGGCAAGAAAGAGCTGATCGTCGGCTACAACAATAACCGCGCCGCGCTGGCCAAGAGTGACGACCTGGTCAAGGAAAACTTCCTCAATCCTGATCTGGTGCGTTGGGAGAAGCACCGGGTCTGGGTGGTCGAGGCCACGCTCAAATCCGGCAAGCGCCATGTCGTGCCGCGTCGGACCTACTACGTCGACGAAGACTCCTGGCAGATCCTGATGGCCGACGGTTATGACGCCCAGGGCAAGCTCGGTCGGCAGATGTATTCGCTGACGCTGCTGGCGCCGGACATGCCGGTCCTCACCGCACAGGTCATGTGGGGCAGCTACAACCTCGACACCGGAGCCTACTTCCTCAACGCATCGAGCAATGACCTGGCGGTTCAGTACCAGAAGATCGCGAGACCTTCGGCGTCCTATTTCACGCCGGATGCCATGGCCAACGAAAACATGCGTTGAACCTGTGGCGGCCGTGGCGAGGAGGAGGTTCGCCGCGGTCGCTTACGATTTTCCAGGGGGAATAACGATATGAACGTTGAAAAATTTTTTGCGAGTCGCGGTCCGCTATGGGGCGTTTGCGCCTTGGTGGGGAGCCTGTTGGTGAGCGTGCCCTTGGTTGCACAGGCCACGACATTGGCCGTGCTGCAACAGCCGGCATTGCCGACCGCCAAGGCCCAGCGCTCGGTGTTGCTCGGGCTGGCCCGGGCCGGCGAGCGTCTGGTGGCGGTCGGTGAGCGCGGGATCGTGCTGCTCTGCGATGACGCTGGAGTCAATTGGCGCCAGGCCAAGGTGCCGGTCAGTGTCAGCCTGACGGCGGTGCAATTCGTCGATGCCGAGCAGGGCTGGGCGGTCGGTCATCTGGGCGTGGTGCTGCACACCCAGGACGGCGGAGAAACCTGGCAAAAGCAACTCGACGGTCAGCGTGCCATCGCCTTGGCGGTACAGTTCGCTGAGCGCGATGTCAATCAACCCGACGGTGCCAGCCACTTGGCGCAGGCACGGCGAATGCTCGATGACGGACCGGATAAACCGTTTCTCGACCTGTACTTCAGTGACCGCCTGCACGGCTACGTCGTGGGCGCCTACAACCAGATCTACCGTACCGACGATGGCGGGCGAAGCTGGCAGCCGTGGATGCGGCATGTGGACAATCCGCAGGGCTTGAACCTGTATGGCATCCGCGCCTTGGGCAACGATCTGTGGTTGGTGGGGGAGCGCGGTTTGCTGTTGCGTTCCACCGATGCTGGGCAGTCATTCCAGGCCTTGAAGTCACCGTATGAGGGCAGCTTCTTCGGTCTGCTCGGCACCCGCGACGGGGCCTTGGTGGTCTATGGCTTGCGCGGAAACGCCTGGTGGTCCGGGGATCGTGGCAACAGTTGGCGCCGCCTTGACACCGGTATCGAATCGACACTGGCGAGCGCTCTCCAACTGCGCGACGGCGGCCTGTTGTTGGCCAGCCAGAGTGGTGAACTTCTATTCAGTCATGACCAGGGGCGAAGCTTTGACAAGCGTCAGAGCCGCAGCGATGGGACGCTCGCTGCCGTGCAACAGGCGGTCGACGGCAGCCTGGCCAGCGTCGGCTTGACCGGCGTGGCCGCTGACCAGGATCCGCGGGCCGCAGGTCAACCTTGAAACTTCACGGTGTAGCGCTATCGGGCCACGGCTCGTGCAACAGGAGTCAAACTTGAAAGACGACAGAACCCAAACCGTGATCGGCCGCCAGGAAGACTTTGACCGGGCGTCGGGCAACTTCGCTGAGCGGGCGATCTTCAACCATCGACCGCTGGTGGTCCTGCTGTGTCTGTTGGTGACGTTGGTGCTCGGTTGGCAAGCCACGCACATCGGCATCAATGCCAGCTACGAAAAGACCATCCCCACGGGGCATCCCTACGTCGCCAATTTCCTGGAGAATCGCAAGGAACTGAGCGGCCTGGGCAACTCGCTGCGCATCGCCGTGGAGGTCAAGCAGGGGAGCATTTTCACCAAGGACTACCTCGACACCCTGGCCAGGCTCAACGACGAGCTCTATCTTCTGCCGGGCGTCGACCGCCCCTACATGAAATCGTTATGGACCCCGACCACGCGCTGGACTGCCGTGACCGAAGACGGGCTCGACGGCGGCACGGTGATCCCCGACGATTACGATGGCTCGGCCACCAGCCTCGAGCAGGTGCGGACCAACGTGGCCCGCTCCGGGGAAGTCGGGCAATTGGTCGCCGGCAACTTCAAATCCAGCGTGATCTTCGTGCCGTTGCTGGAAATCAATCCGCAGACGGGCAAGGCGCTGGACTATGGCGAGTTCTCCCGGCAACTGGAGGCGCTGCGAGACAAGTACCAGACCGATGACCTGCGGATTCATATCACCGGCTTTACCAAGATCGTCGGCGACCTGATCGAGGGCATGACCCAGGTATTGCTGTTCTTCGTGGTGGCGGTACTGGTGACGGTCTTGGTGCTGTTTGGCTACACCCGTTGCGCGCGAAGCACCTTGGTGGTGGTGATCTGTTCACTGGCGGCGGTGCTTTGGCAACTGGGGCTGCTAGCGCTGCTCGGCTATGAGCTGGACCCTTACTCGGCCTTGGTGCCGTTCCTGGTGTTCGCCATTGGCATGAGCCATGGCGCGCAGAAGATGAACGGCATCATGCAGGACATCGGCCGCGGTACTCACCGGGTGGTTGCCGCGCGCTATACCTTCCGTCGACTGTTCGCCGCCGGCATCACCGCTTTGCTCTGTGATGCGGTGGGCTTCGCGGTGCTGCTGCTGATCAACATTCGGGTGATCCAGGACCTGGCGATCACCGCCAGCCTCGGGGTGGCAGTGCTGATTTTCACCAACCTGATCCTGCTGCCGATCCTGCTCAGCTATATCGGCGTCAGCCCGGCGGCGGCGCAACGCAGCCTGAGTGCGGAAACCACAGAGCAACAGGCGCAGATCAAGCATCCCCTGTGGCGTGTGCTCGATTTGTTCACCCAACGGCGCTGGGCCACGGGCGCCATGTTGGCTGGCTTGCTGTTGGCCGCGTTTGGTTTTGCCGTGAGCCTGCACCTGAAAATCGGCGATCTGGACCCCGGCGCTCCAGAGTTGCGTGCCGACTCGCGCTACAACCGCGATGCGTTGTTCATGACCCAGAACTATGCGGCCAGCTCGGATATTTTCGTGGTCATGATCAAGACCCCCGAGGATCAATGCACCCGTTACGCCAGCCTGTCCGCGGTAGATGCGCTGGCCTGGCAACTGGAGCAATTGCCCGGCGTGGAATCGACCACCTCGATGGCAGCGCTGAGCAAGATCGCCACGGCCGGGTATAACGAAGGCAACTTCAAATGGTATGAACTGATCCCCAATGACGGCGCACTGGGTGCCGTGCAAACCCGCGCCCCGCGAGAGCTGTTCAATCAGGGCTGCTCGATGCTGTCGCTGTACGTCTACCTGGCCGATCACAAGGCTGATACCTTGAACCGGGTGGTGGAGGCCAGTGAGCAGTTTATCGCCGGGCATCAGATGCCAGAGGTCAAGTTCATGCTCGCGGCCGGCAGTGCGGGGATCGAAGCGGCGACCAATATCGTGGTGAAGAAGTCCATGCGCGAGATGCTGTTCTGGGTCTATGGCGCAGTCAGTCTGCTGTGTCTGGTGACCTTCCGCAGCTGGCGCGCAACCCTGTGCGCGATGCTGCCGCTGATGCTCACCTCGATCCTGTGCGAGGCGCTGATGGTGGGGCTGGGCATGGGGGTGAAAGTCGCGACACTGCCGGTAATCGCACTGGGCGTGGGCATCGGGGTCGATTATGCGCTCTATGTGTTGAGCGTGATCCTGGCGCGGATGCGGGCCGGTGACACCTTGGCCCAGGCGTATTACCAGGCGCTGCTGTTCACCGGCAAAGTGGTGTTGTTGACGGGCATGACATTGGCTGTGGCGGTGTCGACCTGGGCGTTCTCGCCGATCAAGTTTCAGGCTGATATGGGG
>NZ_JAHBCZ010000064.1:0-22518 GCF_019956035.1 Pseudomonas sp. A-RE-22 | reverse complement strand
GTCGCGGGGGCTGTGAAGATCGTTCCTCACGCTCCGCGTGGGAATGCAGCCAGGGACGCTCCGCATCCCAAAGAGCCAAACGCAGAGCGTCCGTAGAGGCGTTCCCACGCAGAGCGTGGGAACGATCAGTCAATGGTGTTCATCCAGTTAGGAAGGGTTAAACCGGTTTGGATTTGAGATTGCGCGCATACCACGGCCGCGGCGGCACGCGGCGGAACAGTTCGGAGAGCTTTTTGTCATCGCTGCCGAAGGTGATGCGCAGCGCCAGTTTCATGGTTTCCGGGTCCATTTCCACCGAACGCCCAACCTGCAGCCCCGGCGTGGTGCTGCAACCGTGGGTATCCGGGCCTAGCCAAGGGTCGGCGATTTCGACCCAGCGGCCCGGGGCAAACCAAGGCACGCCGTTGACCTGAAGCCGGCTCACTTCCCCCGGGTGGAAACGTTCGTGGGCACGGAACCAGTCTTCGAGGCGGTCGTCGATCCAGCCATGGAAGGCCCAGAACACCGGGTTCACGTGGGAGGAAAACGGATCGCCGAGAAAGTCGTTTTCCGGTGCGAACCAACGCTGGGCGAAGTCCGACGGGTCGCGGGCGAACGGTACCGGGTGGCCGTTGGACGGGTCGCGTGGCACCGAAGCCCAGCGCATGTGCAGCCAGTCGTGCAGGCCCAGTTCCACTTCCGAACCAAACTGGCCCAGGGTCAGCTTCGACAGGTAGCGCGGGTCGCGGTAGCGTGATTCCCAGACCTGGAAATTGCTGTGGTACGTCTCAGCGGTCTTGATGTCGCTGACCCACTGGGCGTACTGCTCGTCTCCCCTGGCCAGCCAGGTCGGCGGCAAGGCCGTGCCATCGTGGTTGTCGAGATAGCGGGCGAACCCAAGGCGATCGCGCTCAAGCTCCGGTTGCGGCAAGGGGAAGTGCGGCCACGACGGCAGCGGCTGGAACGAACGCGCCGTGCCGAGCATGTGCCGGTGCATGAAAAAGAAGTCCACGCCCGAGCCGTTGCGATCCTTGCGCTTGCCGCGAGCATCACGCTCCTGGTCCCGAGGCCCAGGCTGCCAACCGATGCCGCGCAGGGCGTTGCGCTTGTCCTCGTCCAGGGTGTGCCATTTGTCCCGGGTGGCATGCCAGAGCTGGTGGAACAGCCGATGCTCGGGCGACACCAGCCAGGCCAGCAGCGCCGGGCTCAGCGGCGTGCGCTCCCGAGCCTCGGGGAAACGCCGCTTGAGGGCGATGAAATGATTGTCCTGTTCAGGCAGCGCCAAGGGACGGTCCAGGCGCCACACACGACCACTGAGGGTGGCGCTTCCGGCATTGCCAAAGCTGGCCCAGACTTCGTCCAGGGTCATGGTGAATTCATAGTCCGGCGCGTTCTGTCGAGCACTCATCAGCCGCCAGCTCAGTTGCTTCGGGTCGGTGCCGGCCAGGTCGCCCAACACCCGATAACGCGGCTCGTCGGCGCCGCGCAAGCGTTCGGCGCTGTCGAGGTAGCCCACCAGGCCACGGCCCCTCTGGCCGATATCGAGGAAGAGCTGCAGATCGTCCTGGGGCAAGCCTTCAAGGCCGGCGTCGCGGCCGGTGAAACGGATCGTCCAGATGCCCCGCAGCGTATCGGCCCGACGCTGGCCCGCTACGTCAGCCACGTCGAACGAGGCCTCGCCGGGGGTGATGCTCGGGTCCGGTCGGGTCAGTTCGCGATGCCCGTAATACACCGCAGGCACGGCGGCACCGGTCAGCGCCAGGCCTGCCATGAACCATCGTCGAGAAATCGTCATTGCCTTACCTGTGTTCGGCCCTGGAGCGGGCTTTATCCAAGCTAGAACGATGGGGGGGCTGACAAATTTATAGGGGCTGTTACGGCCTCATCGCGAGCAGGCTCGCTCCCACAGGGGAGCTGAGTACATTCGGCAGAGGCTGGTCAGCTGAAAGGTCGCCTCGCGAGCAAGCTTTGCTCCCACAGGTGAAACCCATTGCAATTGCACTGTGGGAGCAAAGCTTGCTCGCGATGGCGGCCCCGAGGACGCCTAAATTTCCCCGCCGATCACTCGTTCTCCCCAGATAGCAAAGGCCCCCGCGCCTGTCCTTCCAAGGCGAACCTGACTGAGATCGGCAATGACAACACCTCGTTCGAAAAAGGCTCTTTTCATCGGCCCGCCCCTGGCCCTGGCGTTGGCCGTCGGTGCTGGCGTCGCGGCTTGGGACCATTGGTGGCGGGACAACCCCGGCTACCCGGTCAAGGTGATGAAAGAAGCCAGGGAACTGCACGAACGCCTGCTGTCCTTCGACAGCCACATCACCGTGCCGCTGGATTTCGGCACCGCTGGCAACGAAGCCGACAAGGACGGCAAGGGTCAGTTCGACCTGGTCAAAGCCAACCGCGGCCACCTGTCCGGCGCGGCCCTGACGGTGTTCGGCTGGCCGGAGTTGTGGAACGGACCCAACGCCCCGCACAAGCCCACCGCCGGCTTCGTCGAGGAAGCGCGCAACCAGCAGGAAGTGCGCTACAAGATCATCACCGGCATGGTCCGCGACTTCCCCAACCAGGTCGCCATCGCCTACACCCCGGATGATTTCCGCCGCCTGCACGGCGAAGGCAAGTTCGCGATCTTCATCAGCATGCTCAACGCCTATCCCCTGGGCCACGACCTGAACCTGCTGGACCTGTGGACAGCGCGGGGCATGCGCATGTTCGGCTTCAGCTACATCGGCAACAACGACTGGGCCGACTCCTCGCGTCCACTATCGTTCTTCAACGATTCGCCCGACGCCCTCGGCGGCCTGTCGGATATCGGCAAGCAAGCGGTGACGCGCCTGAACGACCTGGGCGTGATCATTGACGTGTCGCAGATGTCGACCCAGGCCCTGGAGCAAGTCGCGCAACTGAGCCGCACGCCGCTGGTGGCCTCCCATTCGGCGCCACGGGCGATGGTGGACATTCCACGCAACCTCAGCGACAAGGAAATGCAACTGATCAAGGCCAGCGGCGGCGTGGTGCAGATCGTCGGCTTCTCCCAGTACCTGCGCCCGCTGACGCAAAAGACCCAGGACAAACTCAACGCCCTGCGTGAGCGTTTCGACCTGCCGCCACTGCCCAACCTGGCGATGGCGCTGATGCCCGGCGACCCGATCATCGCCGCCTGGCCGGAACAGAAATTCGGCGAATACGCCGGCCAGCTCTACGGCATCCTCGAAGACGAACCCAAGGCCAGCCTCAAGGACCTGGGGGACGCCATCGACTACACCGTGCGCAAGATCGGCATCGACCACGTCGGCATCAGTTCGGACTTCAACGAAGGCGGCGGTGTGAAAGGCTGGGAGAACGTCGGCGACATCCGCAACGTCACCGCCGAACTACTGACCCGCGGCTACTCCGAAGCCGACATCGCCAAACTGTGGGGCGGCAATTTCCTGCGGGTCTGGGACCAGGTCCAGAAAGCCTCCCGCCCCGCCATCGCCTCGACCCAGAAGACCGTCCAGCCATGAATGAACGTCGCACTTTCCTGAAGCAGGCCGGGATCCTCGCCGCCGGCCTGCCCCTCGCCGCCAGCCTGTCCGCCACGGCCAGCGCCGCCCCTCTGCCGCCGCTGCCGAAAAATAAATGGGCGCAACTGCGCTCGCTGTTCAACCAGGACCCGGACTACCTGCACTTCTCCAATTTCCTGGTCACCACCCACCCGCGCCCGGTGCGCGAGGCCATCGAAGCACACCGCGCCGCCCTGGATAAAAACCCGGGGCTGCTGTTGGACTGGGACCTGGGCGTCACCGAAGAACGCGAGGAAAACGTCCGCACCTGGGCCGGCCGCTACCTGCAAGCGACGCCCAAGCAGATCGCCCTCACCGGCAGCACCACCGAAGGCCTGTCGATGATCTACGGCGGCGTCCATGTGGCGGCCGACCAGGAAATCCTCAGCACCGCCCACGAACACTACGCCACCCACACCATTCTCGACCTGCGCAGCCAAAGGACCGGAACACGGGTACGCAAGATCAAGCTGTTCGAGAACGCCCACGACGCCAGCCACGAACAAATCCTCACGGCCATCGACCGCAACATCCGCCCCGAAACCCGGGTGCTGGGCATGACCTGGGTGCATTCGGGCAGCGGCGTGAAACTGCCGATCGACAAGATCGGCGCCCTGGTGGACAAGCACAACCAGGGCCGCAGCGATGAACAGCGAATCATTTATGTGGTGGACGGCGTGCACGGTTTCGGCGTCGAAGACCTCAGTTTCCCCGAGATGAATTGCGACTTTTTCATCGCCGGCACCCATAAGTGGATGTTCGGCCCACGCGGCACGGGCCTGGTGTGCAGCCGCAGCGAAGAGCTCAAGTACGTCACGCCGATCATCCCGACCTTTTCCGAAGCCACGGCGTTTTCCACGGTCATGACCCCGGGGGGCTACCACGCCTTCGAGCATCGCTGGGCGGCGGACGAGGCGTTCAAGTTGCACCTGCAACTGGGCAAGGCCGAGGTGCAGGCGCGTATCCATGCCCTCAACAGCTATCTGAAAAAACAGTTGGTAGCACAACCGCAGATCGAGCTGGTCACGCCGCTGAGCCCAGACCTGTCCGCCGGCTTCACCTTCTTCCGGGTCAAGGGCCGCGAGAGCGACGAGGTGGCCGCCTACCTGATGAAGAACCGCGTGATCGCCGATGCCGTGCATCGCGATGCGGGGCCGGTGGTCCGTACCGCGCCGGGGCTGCTCAACACGGAGGCCGAGATCGATCGCTTCATGGGGTTGCTGGGCAAGACACTCTGAACATGACTTATCGAGAGAGATGGATGAACAGTTTTTCGCTGAAGCTATTCCCGGCACTGGCCCTCGCCGCCCTGCTGCCCTCCGGCGCCCAGGCCTCGCAACCGGGCCAGGTCTTTCGCGACTGCAAGGACTGCCCGGAAATGGTCGTGCTGCCCACCGGCACCTTCCAGATGGGCACCCCGGAAAACGAAGTGGGACGCGAGCCCGACGAAGGCCCGATGCACCCGGTGACGTTCGCCAAGCCGCTGGCGATCAGTCGTTTCCAGGTGCTCAAGGGTGAATGGTTCGCCTACCTGCGCGACACCGGCTACACGATGCCCGACGGCGACAAACGTCCCGGTCGCGCCTGCAAGGCCGGCATCCCGGACTACCAGGGCAGTGACCCGCGCAAGCAGTACACAGACCGACATCCGGCGGTATGCATGGATTTCGCCGAGGCCAATGCCTACGTGGCGTGGTTGTCGAAAAAGACCGGTAAACAGTACCGACTGGTCAGCGAGTCCCTGCGCGAATACGCAGCACGCGGCGGCAGCGCCGACCCGTTCCCCTTCCCGTTCGATGACGGCAAGGACTACAGCATCGCCCAGCACGCCAACACCTACGGCGCGGCCGACGGCTACAACTTCACCGCTCCGGCCGGCAGCTTCGCACCCAACGCCTTCGGCGTGTACGACATGCACGGCAACGTCTACGAGTGGACCGCCGATTGCTACAACGAAAACTATGTAGGCGCCCCGAGCGATGGCAGCGCCTGGCTCAGCGGTGATTGCAAGGCACGCCGCATCCGCGGCAACGACTGGGGCGAAGCTCCGGTGTTCTCCCGCTCGGGCAATCGCAACGCGGTGTACCCCGATGCACGGGGCGATTGGCTGGGATTTCGGGTGGCGCGGGATATGTAGGCGCCCCAAGTGGGAGCAAAGCTTGCTCGCGATGCAGACACCTCGATTTAACAGGGAACCGCGTCGCCTTCATCGCGGGCAAGCCTTGCTCCCACAGAATAAATTCCCCTCCTCTCAAATCGTTCTAAAGAGGGGCACAACCCAATCCAGCGTGCCTTCGCCCTAAAGCCCTCCCGGCGAACACCCGCGATGGCCTTCGCCCTTTTCATCAAGCAGGGAAACCTCCATGAGCCAACCAACACGCGGAGTGATCAATGAACTGTTCACCCTGCTCAAACCCTTCAGGCTGATTGTCGTAGGCTCCATCCTCTTGGGCATGTTGGGCGGCCTGAGCATCACCGCGCTGCTGGCCACCATCAACGACACCCTGAACGCCGCCGTCACGCCCACGTTCCAGATGCTGATGAAGTTTGCCGGCCTCTGCGCGGCGGCCCTGCTGACCTCGATTCTTTCCGACATCGGCACCAACCACGTCGGCCAGAACATCATCGCCGAGCTGCGTAAATCCCTCGGCAAGAAAGTGCTGCTGGCGCCCATCGAACAGATCGAGCGCTTTCGCAGCCATCGGCTCATCCCGGTGTTGACCCACGACGTCAACACGGTCAGCAGTTTCGCGTTTTCGTTCGCGCCACTGGCCATCGCCTTCACCGTGACCCTCGGTTGCCTGGGTTATCTGGCCTACCTGTCGCTGCCGATGTTCTTGTTGCTACTGGTGGCTCTGGTGATCGGCACGGTCGTGCAATACGTGGCCCGGGCCCGCGGCATCCGGGGCTTCGAAGACGCCCGCGAGGCTGAAGACGCGCTGCAGAAACACTACAGCGCAATCGCCGCCGGAGCCAAGGAACTGCGCATCCATCGCCCACGCCGCCAGCGCATGTTCAGCCAGCGCATCGAAGCCACCGCCGACTACATCTGCGACACCAATATCCGCTCGGTCAACACCTTCGTGGTGGCCAAGACCTTCGGCTCGATGCTGTTTTTTGTGGTTATCGGCCTGGTGCTAGCCCTGCAATCGCTGTGGCTGGGCACCGATAAGGCCGTGCTCAGCGGTTTCGTGCTGGTGCTGTTGTACATGAAGGGCCCGCTGGAATACCTGGTGATGACCTTGCCGGTGATCAGCCGGGCGAACATTGCGTTCAAGCGCATCGCCGAACTGGCCGAACAGTTTTCCTCACCCGAACCGCACCTGCTGCTCAATGACGAGCGCGTCGCCAAGCCGACGATCCAGCAGCTTGAATTGCGTGACGTGCATTACGCCTTCCCGGCGGTCGACGGCAGCCAAGCCTTCGCCCTTGGACCGGTCAACCTGTCTATCACCCAGGGCGACATTGTGTTCATCGTCGGCGAGAACGGTGGCGGCAAGACCACGCTGATCAAGCTGCTGCTGGGGCTCTATGCCCCCCAGGGCGGCGATATCCTCCTCGATGGCGAGCCGGTGCTGGCGGCTCAACGTGACGATTATCGCCAACTGTTCACGACGATTTTTGCCGATTACTACCTGTTCGATGAACTGGTCCAGGGCGATCAACAAGTGCCTGAAAATGCCAACCGCTACCTGGAACGCCTGGAAATCGCCCATAAGGTCAGCATCCGCGACGGTGCCTTCAGCACCACCGACCTGTCCACCGGCCAACGCAAACGCCTGGCGCTGCTCAACGCCTGGCTGGAAGAACGCCCGGTGCTGGTGTTCGATGAATGGGCCGCTGACCAGGATCCGGTGTTCCGCCGCATTTTCTATACCGAACTGCTGCCGGAACTGAAGGCGCTGGGCAAAACCATCATCGTCATTTCCCACGACGATCGTTACTTCGATATCGCCGACCAACTGATCCGGATGCAGGCCGGTCGGGTCGTCAGTGAAAAGGTCCCGGCAGCCTTTGCCTGAGCCTGCCCGACGCAATGCTGTTTACCGCGAGAACACCATGAACGAACTGCTAGATGATGATCTGCTGACGCTGCTGCTGGAGGATGTCGCTGGCGACAGGCACGAAAGCTCCCGCCGGCTGGACCGCGCGCCCTTGTCTTTTGCCCAGCAACGCTTGTGGTTGGAGCAACAGCGCGCCCCGACCCGTTCGGCCTACAACCTGCCACGCGCCCTGCGCCTGACGGGCGAACTCAATGCCGACGCCCTGGAGCAGGCACTCGATCGCGTCATCGACCGCCACGACATCCTGCGCACCGCGTTCATTGAAATCGACGGCGCCGCGAGCCAGGTGGTCGAGCGCAACGTTTGCCTGACCCTGCACCGGGATGACCTTGGCACGCTCGACCAGCCGGCACGCACCTTGGCGCTCTCACAGCGCATCGAGCAGCATGCCCGGCAACCGTTCGATCTCACCCAGGCGCCGCTGATGCGGGCAACGCTGCTGCGGCTGCGCAGCGACGAACATGTGCTGTTGCTCAACATGCATCACATCGTCTCCGATGCCTGGTCCAACACGATCCTCATGCAGGACATGACCCAGGCCTATGCCCAGGCCTTGATCGGCGATCCGTCAGCGCTGCCGCCGCTGCCCATGCAATACGCCGACTACGCCACCCATCAGCGAGGCGAGTACTTGCAGAGCGCAGCCTGCCAGCGCAGCGGCGAATACTGGAGCAATTACCTGGGCCACGACCTGCCCACGCTGGAACTGCCCCAGGATTTCCCCCGCGCCACTCGCCAGCAACCGATGGCCGGACGCGTGCATGTGGCGCTTGCCCCGGCAATGGCCCAGGCCCTGGAAGCATTCTGCCAACGCCAGGGGCTGACGCCTTTCGTGGTGGCGCTGGGTGCCTGGCAATTGTTGCTGGGCCGCTACGGCAACCAGAACGACTTTACCGTCGGCGTCCCCAACGCCAATCGCAACAGCCATGAAAGCCAGGACCTGGTGGGTTTTTTCGTCAGCAGCCAGGTGTATCGGGCGCGGATCGACTCGGCCCGCAGCACGTTGGAGTTTCTCCGGGATCTACGCGCGCAGTCCCTCGCCGCGCTTGAACATGCCGACTACCCGTTGGAGCTGATCCTTGATCAGTTGCAACGTCCCGGCGTACAGGGCGCCAACCCGCTGTTCCAGGTCTTGTTCAACTGGCGCACCGGCACGCCCGCACTGCCGGCGCCGACCCGAGGTCAACTGACGCTGGAATTTCTCGATACCGGTGACAGCCAGGCCAAGTTCGACTTGTCGCTGGATGTCGACTATTCACAGCAGCAGATCGTGGCGACATTCGAATACCGCCGTGATCTCTACCGCGCAGACACCATCGAGCGCATGGCCGAGCACTGGCAGAACCTGTTGCGGGGCCTGATCGAGACGCCCGAACGCGCCCTCGGCGAACTGCCATTGCTCAACACCGATGAACAGCAGCAAACCCTGGACCACTGGAACCGCCAGCCGACTCGACTGCATCGCGGACAGTGCCTGCACCAATTGATCGAAACCCATGCCGCCGCCACGGGCGACGCCATCGCCCTGACCTTTGAAGGGCAGCACATGAGTTATGCCAAGCTCAACCGACAAGCCAACCAATTGGCCCATCGGCTGATCGCCCAAGGCGTCGGGCCCGACGTATTGGTCGGCATTGCCGTCGAGCGCACGCCGCAGATGATCATCGGCCTGCTGGCGATCCTCAAGGCCGGCGGTGCCTACGTGCCACTGGACCCGGCCTACCCGGCTGACCGCCTGGCCTACATGATCCAGGACAGCGGCGTCACGCAGATCCTGACCCAGGCCCATCTGAGTGAATCGCTGGCGCTGCCCGCTGGCATCAACTGTTTGTTGCTCGACCCCGTCGCTGTCGATGGCGACTATCCCGAGCACAATCCTGACGTGCCGATGCACCCGGATAACCTGGCGTACGTGATCTACACCTCAGGCTCGACCGGCCAGCCCAAAGGCGCGTTGCTCGCCCACCACAACGTCAACCGATTGTTCCAGGCCACGGACCACTGGTTCAGCTTCGATCAGCAGGACGTCTGGTGCCTGTTTCATTCCTATGCCTTCGACTTTTCCGTGTGGGAGATTTTCGGTGCCCTGCTGCACGGCGGTCGACTGGTCATCGTGCCCCACGCCGTGAGCCGTTCGCCGGAGGATTTCTACGCCCTGCTTTGCCAGGAAAACGTCACGGTGCTCAACCAGACGCCCTCGGCATTCAAGTCGTTGTTGCAGGTCGCCTGCGCGCCTCGCCAGCCTCTCGTCCACCGGTTGCGTCAGGTGATTTTTGGCGGCGAAGCAATTGATGTGCAGAGTTTGCGCCCCTGGTTCGAACGGTTCGGCGACCAGGCGCCGCAGTTGATCAACATGTATGGCATCACCGAGACGACGGTGCACGTCACCTGGCGACCACTGTCGATGAATGACTTGCACTGCGAGGCCGCGAGCCCTATCGGCGAGCCTATCGTCGACCTGTCCTGGTATCTGCTCGACGCGCACCTGAACCCGGTGCCCAAGGGCTGCATCGGTGAGCTGCACGTTGGCCGGGCCGGCCTGGCCCGCGGCTACCACCGGCGCGCCGACCTGACCGCCACACGGTTTATCCCCGATCCGTTCGACCCTATTCCGGGTGGACGCCTGTATCGCACCGGCGACCTGGCACGCTACCGCACCGACGGCAGCATCGAGTACATCGGACGCCTGGATCATCAGGTCAAGATCCGTGGATTCCGCATTGAACTGGGCGAAATCCAGGCGCGCCTGCAAACCCTGCCGGCGGTGCGCGATGGTGTCGTGCTGACCCATGAAGGCCCCGGCGGCCTGCAACTGGTCGCCTACGTGATCGCCACGCAACCGGCCACGGCCGAGTTACGCGAAGGTCTGTTGACCGCGCTCAAAGCGCAGTTGCCGGACTACATGGTGCCCAGCCATCTGCTATTCATCGAGCACTTGCCGCTCAATGCCAACGGCAAGCTTGACCGCAAGGCCTTGCCGGAACCGGACGCCTGTCTGTGGCATTCGAATTACCTGGCGCCCCGCACACAGTTGGAAGAAGCCCTGGCGCAGCTCTGGCAACAGTCCCTCAAGGTTGAGCGCGTGGGGATCAATCACAGTTTCTTTGAACTGGGCGGGCATTCGATCCTGGCGATCGAGCTGATTGCCCAACTCAAGGCCCGCCTGAATATCACCGTGCGGCTGCAGGAGTTGCTGGCCAACCCGAGCGTCGCCGAGCTGGCGCTATTCATTTCGCAAAAGCACCGCGAACAGACCCCATGCCTTGTCCCCTTGAACACCACCCCCACCGGCGCGCCGCAGTTGTTTTGCCTGCATCCCAGCGGTGGCATCGTGTTCTGTTACCAGCCGCTGGCGCGCAAACTCCAACCTCGGGCGCGCACCGTTGGCGTCATGCACCGCGGCTTCAGCGAACCCCACGCCGGGCCTGAAGCCTGGCGCGAGATGATTGCCGATTACAGCCAGGAAATCGTCACGGCCCAGCCGCAAGGTCCCTATTACCTGATGGGCTGGTCGTTGGGCGGCGCCATCGCGCTGGACATCGCCGCGACGCTGGAAAGCCAGGGCCACACCGTGAGTTTTCTCGGCTTGGTGGACAGCACGATTCCTGAACACCTGTACCCGGCGACGTTGTCGCGTCATCGGCATTTACCAGGCGCTGAACAGGCCGACCCGGCCTCTCAGGATCTGCTGGAGGCCATCGAATATTTCGACCTGCTGTTTCCGACCCTCACCGAACGCACGGCGGCTTACCGGCAAGAGCACCCCGCCAGCACGGTCCAGGCCTTCCATGAATGGGCCACCCGCCAGATCGAGCCGGGGCGAGGCGATTTGCTGTCAATCGTGCAGAGCGTCAAGGATGAAGTCATGAACGCTCAGGCGTTCTCCGTGCATGATCGGTTGCTGGAGGCTTTTGAGGGGTTCAGCTTCAAACCGGTGCGGGTACGTCCCAGTTGCTGGTGGACACAGGCGGAGAAAACTCCGGAAGAATTGGCGTTTTGCGAAGCCTTGATAAAGGGTTACAGCCTGGCCGGGGAGCTGCAATGCTCGGTGCATTCTCCGTTGCGGCATCGCAGTATGATTTTTGATGATGTGTTGCTTGATTCGCTGGTCGAGGTTTTTTTGGCCAGTACGATTGAAGGGGAAAAGCGCTTAGGGTAGGTGTGTATATCCGTTTCTTCGGTAACGGCGGCTTAGGGTTCCGCCCTTACGGCGGCTCACTTTTGAAAAGCCCGGAAGCCGGCCCAGTCAAAAGTAAGCAAAACGCTACATGCCCCACCACTTGGTGCCTCGCCTAGGCTCGGCATGCCCTCACTCCGGCATTGCTCCGTGGGCCGCCGCGAAGGGCCATCCATGGCCCAGCGCGGCTATCCCGGCATCCATGCCGGGATGCCCACTCCACAATGCCTGCGTTCGGCCAGCGTGGTTAACGGGGCGCCGAGATCAACGTCCAGCACGAGGCGGCCTAGTAGCCGACCTGGCTCTCCCGGTCGTACGCCCATCAGATCTGCTTGAGCAGAATCTGTGGGAGCAAAGCTTGCGCGCGAGGCGGCCTTACAGCCGGCCTGGCTCTCCCGCTCGTACTCCGATCCCATTGTGGGAGCGAGCTTGCTCGCGAAGGCGTCGGCACAGCCAACATCACAGCAAACTGATCCACCGCTTTCGCGAGCAGGCTCGCTCCCACATGGGGCTGGCGGGTGTTCACAGCATCCCCACACGACACAAAAAACCTTTGGGAGCGGGCTTGCTCGCGAAGGCGTCGGCTCAGCCAACATCACAGCAAACTGATCTACCGCTTTCGCGAGCAGGCTCGCTCCCACATGGGGCTGGCGGGTGTTCACAGCATCTGCACACGACACAAAAAACCTGTGGGAGCGGGCTTGCTCGCGAAGGCGTCGGCACAGCCAACATCACCGAAAACTGACCCTCCGCTTTCGCGAGCAAGCCCGCTCCCACATGGGGTTGGCGGGTGTTCACAGCATCTGCACACGACACAAAAAACCTGTGGGAGCGAGCCTGCTCGCGATGACGCCAGCACAGCCAACATCACTGCAAACTGAACCACCGCTTTCGCGAGCAAGCCCGCTCCCACAGGAGAAACGCGGTCTCATCAAGAACCAGGCCGGCTGTTAGGCCGCCTCGCGGTGGACGTTGATCTCAGGCGCCCCGTTAACCACGCTGGCCGAACGCAGGTATTGCGTAGTGGGCACCTCGGCATGGATGCCGAGGTAGCCGCGCTGGGCAATGGATGGCCCTTCGCGGCGGGCCCACGGAGCAATGCCGGAGTGAGGGCACACCGAGCCTAAGCGAGGTGCCGAGTGGTGGGGCAAAAGCGCTTTGGTTACTTTCGCCTGGGCCGGCATTCCGGCTTTTCGAAAGTGACCCGCTGTAAGAGCGGAACCGCCAGTAGCCACTACCGAAGAAACGGATATGCCCCCTCCCCACGCCCAAAAAAAACGGCGCCTCCCAATTCCTGAAAGAAGCGCCGTTTTTCCAAGTGAACAACATTACGCACAAGACGTTTTTCTAGTTCTCGCGCAAATCAGAACTGCGGTTTGTAAGTCACGCTGAACATCAGATTGCGCGGATCACCAAAGTTGTTGTTGCCATTGAGCTGGTTGTAAGCGGACGTTATGTACGTCTTGTCAAACAGGTTGTTGGCATTGACCGCCAAAGCGATTTCCGGCGTCAGCTGATAGCCGACACGGGCGTTCCATACGGTGTAACCCGGGATTTCACGATCATAGTCGTAAACCATCGTGTGGCTTTGGGTGGTGAAGCCCAAGCCGGTGCTGACACGGCTCCAGTCGCCAGTGAGCTGGTAGTTGCCCCACACCCGCAGCATGTGTTTCGGCGTCCAGGTGCTGTAGATGCTGCCTTCATTGCTCGGATCCTCCAGGTACTTGGTGGTGTTGTAGGTGTAACCCGCAAACAACTGCAGATTGTCCATCACTTCACCACTGATTTCGGCGTCGATCCCCTGGCTACGCACTTTGCCTGAGGCTACCGAGCAACCCGAGCCACCACACCCCGAACCGCCGTCGTTGATCGCACGGTTCTCATGGTCGTAGCGGAAGACAGCCAGGGAGGTATTGACCCGACCATCCATCAATTCGCCCTTGAGGCCGACTTCATAGTTGCTGCCGACTATCGGCTTGAGCACCGAACCGCCGGCGTCCCGATTGGTCTGCGGCTGGAACACGTCGGTATAACTGGCATACACGGCCCATTCACGGCTCAGGTCATAGATGATACCGCCGTAGGGCGTGACCACTCCGGTTTCAGTTCCGGTGCTTGGCGTGTTGGTGACAATGCCGTTGGCCGCGGTTTCGGTTTTCGACTTGTAGCTGAAGTCATACCAACTGACCCGGGAACCCAGCACCAGCGTCAAGTCGTCGACCGGCTTGACGCGCCAGGTGCCGTACACACCTTTCTGGCGGATATCGTATTTGCTGAGGGTACCCTGGCCGCCCGGGCTATTGATCAAACTTTCATAGCTGATGTCCGGACGATCATTGTTCAGATCGAAGATGGAGTCGCTGGTGTTGTTGAAGGTACGGGCATAGCGATCATCCGTCTCCAACTGAGAGAAGTTGCCGCCCAGCATGACTTCCTGCTCCATCGACAAGGCTTCGAACTTGCCAGTCAGGTTCATGTCCAGACCAGCCTTCGTGGACTGGAAATCGGTCACGAAGTCGGCATATTGCACGCCACTGCCATCCGCCAAGAGACCACCACCCCTTTGGACTCGCTGGTTTTTCGCCTGGTTGTCTTCGGTCATGTACACGGCACCGACCTTGAAGGCCCAGCCATCGTTGAAGCGATGCTCCAGATCGGTGTAATAGGTGGTGACATCGATTTCTGACCGGTTCCAGCGCGCGCCCGTATAGGTCGAACGCGACACGTCCGGCATCGAACCGTCAGCGTAGCGTGGCAAGCCACGGATATTGCCGCGCGATTCGCCGTTGGATTGGCTGACCGCGAAGCCCAGGGTGGTGTCTTCGTTCAGGTCGACGTCCAGCGCGCCGTACAGCGAATGGGTCTTGCTCCACGCATGGTCGACGAACGAGTTGCTCTGGTCTTCGTCGACGACGATGCGGCCGCGAATGTTGCCGGCCTGGTTCAGCGGGCCGCCGGCGTCCAATTGCAGGCCGTAGTGATCCCAGGAGCCGGCCTTGCCGGTCAAGGTCACGGTGGGTGCGTTCTGGCCACGCTTGCGCACCAGGTTGACGGCACCACCGGGGCTGCCAGTGCCTTGCAGCAGGCCGGAGGCGCCGCGCATGATTTCCAGGCGGTCGAAGAAGATCAGGTCCTGGGTCGCCCAGTTGCCCAGCGAATAGGTGTTACGCGGGATCGGCACACCGTCGTACTGCCAGTCGTCGATCTGGAAACCGCGGGACGACAGGATCATGCCCTGGCCGACGCCCTGCAGGCCGACGATGCCGGTGGTCTGGTTGACGGCGTCCTTGAGGCTGACCAGGTTCTGGTCATCCATCTGCTTGCGCGTCATCACGGTGATCGACTGGGGAATTTCCTTGAGGGTGTGGGTGCCCTTGCCGATGGTCACGGCGTTACTGGTGTATGAGTTGCTGCCTTCGGTGGTAGCGCCCACCGATTCTGCACTGATGGTGGTCGCGCCCAGCTCGAGGCCTTCACCGGCAGAACCGCGCACCAGCATCAAGGTATTGCCCTCGACGCTGTAACGCACGCCAGTGCCCTTGAGCAATTCGGCAATGGCCGTCTGCGGGCTCATCTTGCCGCTGACGCGGGTGCTCCTCAGGCCGGCCATATCAGCAGCGTTGTAGATCACTTGCTGGTTGGTCTGCTGACCGAACGCTTGCAGTGCCTGCGGCAGCGGTTGCGCAGGAATGTTGATGCTGACGTCTTCAGCCATCACCTGAGCGCTGAGGGGCAGTACGCAGACCAACCCCAGACCGGCCAACACACGCCGCGAACGCAGGCCGCGGGACATGACGAGTGCCTTGAACAGAGGTTTCAACTCATGAATGGATGACATCGTGCTCTCTATTATTGGTAGAAGTAAAAGTCCATGGGGCCGAAGGGCCCGCCGCTCGCCAGCACACGTGAACCCGCACGGTCGATTGCCCCAAGGCAATGTCAGTGCATGGCCGACCGGCCCCTCCCCGGGCACGGTCATCTGGCTGGACGACGGCGAAATCTTTGCTGGACAAACCCGGTGCCTGGACGTCCTGCCCGACCCGATTTGCCCACATACCTAAGTAAGACGCAGCACTTGGCAAAAACCGGAATGAGTTTATTTATCATTCGCGAAAAAGATTAAAAAAAAGGCCGTCGCTGTTGGGCGACGGCCTTTTGTTTCGTGTGATCCGATCGTTCCCACGCTCCGCGTGGGAATGCCGCCTGGGACGCTCCGCGTTCCATTTCTGGGAATCTCTGTTGGGCGGCGACCTTTTGTTTCGTGTGATGTCAGTTGCTTTGCGCAGCCCTGGCGGCTTGCAGCTGCCGAGCCTGTTCGGTCAGGCGGAGCTTTTCCTCGGGGCTCATCGCTTCCATGCGCAGGCGGACCTGGGCCATTTTCTCCAGTTGCCCCGGACTGCTCTCTAGCGCCCGCAAGGCCAGCGCCAGCGACGCCACGGTCGGATGATCGAAGACCAGGCCCGGATGAATTTCGCACTGCAACAACTTGCGAATACCGGCCACCAACTTGATCACCAGCAACGAATGACCTCCGGCGGCGAAGAAGTCGCGATCGATGCCCAATCGCTCCAGCCCCAGCAACTGCGCCATGCGTGCGGCGAGCAATTGCTCCAGCGCATCGCGCGGCGCGGCGTCTTTGTCATCCGTTGCCGCACCCGCCAACTGCTGCAATGCCTTGCGATCGATCTTGCCGTTGACCAGTCGCGGGAACGCTTCGATCAGCTGCATGTGCTGGGGCACCATCACGCTGGGCAGGCGGGCGCTCAACCCGGCACGGACGGCGTCCAACACGCCCGTCGCGCTACCCGGCTGTGCCACGATAAAGGCCAACAGTCCCTGCTCGACCGACGTCGCCGGCAGCACCAGGGCTTCGGCCACCTGCGGCATGCGCAGCAGCACCGCCTCGATCTCCGCCAGTTCAATACGGAACCCGCGCACCTTGACCTGCTGATCACGCCGACCGTACAGCTGGATCGCCCCATCCGGGCGATACCGCGCCAGGTCGCCGGTGCGATATAACCGCTGCGCCGGATCAAATGGACTCTGGATGAACGTCTGCTCATCGGCCTCGGCATGCAGATAGCCCCGGCACAGCTGCGCGCCGCCCAGGTACACCTCACCCAGCACGCCCACCGGCGCCAAGCGCAGATCGGCGTCCAGCAGGTAAACCTGGTTGTTGCCCAGCACCTGAGTCAGCGCCGCACAATCGCCGACCGCGCCGTGCAGCGACAACGGGTGAATCATCACCCCCACCGTGGCTTCGGTCGGCCCATAGTGGTTGAACACGCGACAATCGCTGCGCAACCGGGCGATGCGCTCGATCAACGTCGCGGGGATCGGCTCGCCGCCCAGGATCAGCGTAAGCGGCAGTGTCGCCTGCTCACTGTCGAGCAACGCCGCAAGGTGCGACGGCACGATTTTCAGGCAGTCGATCCGTTGCTGCTGCACGTACTGGGCAAACAACGCGCCGTCCTGCATCTGCTCATCGCTGGCCACATGCAGGGTGGCGCCATTGAACAACGCACCAAACAACGCCGTGTTGCCCAGGTCTGCCGCCACGGTGGAGCTGAAACCGACGTTTTTGCACTGCGCGAGCCCCAGGGCCTGACTGGCCTGGGCGGTGTAGTTGAGCAATTGCCGATGCTCGATCACCACACCTTTGGGCACCCCGGTAGAGCCGGATGTAAACAACACGTAGGCGATGTCGTTGCCTTTGGTGGCGAGCACCGGCAAGGGCGCTGCCGACTGACTGAGTTCAGCCAATGTCAGCGCCTTGTACGGCTGCCCCTGCCAGGCCGGCAGGTGTGTCGCATCGGTGAGCAATACAGCCGCGTCGGCCTGTTGCAGCATCAACGCCTGGCGCGCCTGGGGCCACTGCACATCCAGGGGCAGGTACGCCGCCCCTATGCGCCAGCTCGCCAGCATTGCAATCACCAGTTCCGCCGAGCGCGGCAACGCCAGCGCGACAATCGCCCCCTGGCCCAGACCTAGGTGCTTGAGGCCCTGCGCCACACGGTCGACCCGGGCTTGCAACTGGCCATAGCTCAAGTGCTGATGGGCGTCGGTCAGGGCGATGGCGTCCGGCGTACGAATCGCCAGCTCGGCGATGCGCTGCGGCAGATAACGGCCATCCGCCAATGCCTGCATCGGCGGATTGATCGCCCGCAAGCGCTGCTCTTCGCTGCGACTGAGCAAATCGAGCTGCGCCAGTGCGGTTTGCGGGGTGGCAAGGATCGACGCCAACAGCACGCCGTACTGTTCCAGCACGACGCCGGCCGAGGCGAGCGAATAACGCGAACCGGCGTAAGACAGATTGACCGCGGCAAGCCGCTGGGCATCGTCCAATTGAACCTGTAACAACAACTCGAACGCATCGGCCTGCACAAGCGTTGGCTCCGGCGCCCAGTTCAGGTCGCCACTGCTCCGGGCACCGCTCGCCTGCCCCAGGGTAAAGCCATAGGCCGGGCGTGCGTCAGGCGCCAGGTCCGGGGTCCAGTATTCCTGCCAGGTGCGATGGGCTTCGAGGCCCGCCGCCAGTTCGCTCAACCACTCGCTGAACGCCACGCTGGCGGGCAACGAAACGCAAAGCGGCAGGGTTTTCTCGAATACGCCCATGGCATTGGCGAAGTATTCATAGTCGCCACGGCTGTCATGGCGCACGCCGACCAGCGCCTGCTCAAGCCCGCTCAAACGTCCCAGCAACACCCACCAAGCGCCTTGCAGCAGCGTGGCAAGCGGCTGGCCGAGCTGCTCGGCCAGACGGTACAAAGCGTCACGCTGGGCAGGATCCAGCATCAGCGACACGCACGCAGCGCCTGCACCGGTTTCACTGCCGGCGCTGCGTGCGGCCAACCACGGCGTGGCGATGTCCGTCTGCACGCCGTGCAGGTGCTGCTGCCAGTAGGTGCGTCCGGTGGCGGCATCTTCATCCAGCACCACCTCACTGCGCCATTCCAGGTATTGGGTGAACTCGCCCGGCGCGTCTTCCACTCCCTGGATCCCGGCGCAGGCTTGCTGCACCTGCTCAAGCAGCAGATTCAGGGACGGCCCATCGGCACTGTAGCGGGCGATGCCCAGCACCAGTTGCCATTGCCGTGGCGCCAGACGATAAAGCCCGGCCTGGAGGCTTTCCGATTCGCCGAGCACAAAAGCGCGACCCATCGAGTCCTTGATCTGCGCCTGGATGTCCTCGGCCCGTTGCTCGCTGGCCTGTACTGTCAGCGGGAAGCGAACGGCGCTGGCGGCGGCCTGACGCCAACCGTGGAAACCGGCGACTTTGCCCAGCCGCGCCAAGAGCATCGGCTGCTGCGCCAGCAGCGTATCGAACGCGACCTGCAAGCGCTGCGGATCGAGATCACCGTCGATCACCACGTTCAGCCAGCGCAACGCCTCGCCACAGGTCGCCGTGGGCGACAGTTGTTCGAGCAGCATTTGTTGCTCGGGCGTCAGCGGGAAACTCGGGTCCTGTTGATCCATCGTTACTTCGTTCATGCTCCGGTTTCCTCCAGATTGCGCCTGCCCTGAATCGCGGGCCCGGCACTGGCCGGGTTGTCCAGCGCGTTACGGTCGTACATATCGCCCATGGCTACCACGATCTTGCGCGGGCCCTCGAACGGGTCGCGGGCGTGGGCCACCAGCATGTTGTCCAGCAGGATCACATCACCTTTTTGCCAGTCAAAACGCACCGCACAGGCTTCATACAACTCACCGATACGCGCCATCACCTCGTCCTCAATCGGTGTGCCGTCGCCGTAATACACATGCCGAGGCATGCGCTCCAGGCCGAACATCGACAACAGGTCCTCCCGCACATCCGGGTCCAACCAATAGATGTGATGCAATTGCACCTGGTTGAAGAACGACTTCTCTCCGGTGATCGGGTGCGTGATGATCGCGGGCCCCGGTGTGCGGGTCTGCAACTCGTCGTTATCGAGCCAGCGCCATTGGATGCCGCCCGCCCGACAGCGGGCCTCCACTTCAAGGCGGTCTTCGGTCTTGAAGAAGTGCTGCCACGACACGTCGAGTTTGTCGGTGAAGGTGCGTACGTACAGCAAGCCTTTGTCTTCGAACTTCTCGCGAAGGTCCGCCGGCAATCGTTCATACATCAACCGGCAATCCACCACCGGGGTCGCGCCGCCTACCGGTGCGGCTTGCTCGCAATAGAACATCTGCTTGCGCGGCCAGCGGTCCTGATGGGAGCTTTCGTTGTGGAACAGGATCATCTTGCGCTCGGGATACGGCGTGGAACGGTAGGTGTTCTTGCCGCCTTCTTTCTTCGGCAGGTCGCCGTACTGACCATAAAGCCCTGGCTGTACCGCTTCGGCGAAGGCTTCAAAACCCTGGATACCGTCCAGCTCGAAACCGCGGAACAGAATGCCCGCATGTTCGGCCAGCTTTTGCTCGATCAGTGGCCGGTTCTGCTGGATCCACTCGATGACATCCAGATGGGGCTCGCCCGGCTCCAGCATCAAGGGAAAGCGCTGCGGTGCAGCCACCAGTGATTCACGCACCCGCGCCGCACGAGGCTTGGCGAGGGGTGTCACGGAACGCTTGAGAAACTTGCCCAGTTTGTCGGCCTTGGGCCCCGGGACGGTGGCAGGCGTGACGGCCGCCGCCATGTTGTCGACTGGCATGCTGATAGCTCCCAATTGAATGTCCTGATCAGCGACGATCTGTTCCAACAGGGCTGTCCAGGCCTGAATCAGGTGCTGGATGCGCTCATGTCCGAACAAGGTTGTGGCGAATTGCCAATTACCGCGCAATTGCCCTTCTTCTTCGTCAACGAACAACGCCATATCGAATTTAGAATGGGTCTCGAGCGCCGGCAGCAATTCCACGCTCAACCCGGTCATGGAGCGGGTGCGCACCGGCACGTTGTTCATCACGAACAACACCTGGAGCAACGGGTTCATGCCCTTGTGTCGCGGTACGCCCGAGGCTTCGACAATCTGGTCGAACGGCAAGTCCTGATGCTCCAGGGCGCCGAGCAGGTTGTCCTGGGTCTGCCCCAGGAAGCGCGAGAACGTGGCCGCGGCGTCGAAGCGCGAACGCAGGGGCAGTACGTTGACGAAGAAACCGATCAGCCGCTCCAGCTCAGGCTGTTCACGACCTGCCACGTCGGCCCCGACCACCAGGTCTTGCGCGTCGCAGAGCCGATGCAACAACACCTGGAAGGACGCCAGCAGCGTGCTGTACAGCGTGACACCGGCCTCGCTGGCTAACCGGCGCAAGGCCCCGCTCAGCGCGGTGGAAAGCTGGAACTGCAGGGCATCGCCGTCGTAGGACGCCGTCTGGCCCCGGGGGCTGCTCAGCGGCAAGTCCAGGCGCCCTTCGTAGCCGCCGAGCCGGTGTTTCCAGTACTCGGCCTGGCGCACCAGCACGCCCTGCTCCTCCAGCGCCTGTTGCCACAGCGCGAAGTCATGGTACTGAACCTCCAGGGGTGGCAGCGGCATCGGTTCACCCTTGAGGGATGCCTCGTAGACCTGCACCAGTTCGTTGATCAACAGCCCCATCGACCAACCATCGGAGATGATGTGGTGCATGGCGTACAGCAACACGTGCTCCGTCGGCCCCAGGCGCAGGATCCGCCCGCGCAACAGCGGTGCCTGTTCCAGGTCGATGGGGATGCGCGCGTTTTCCAGCATCGCTCGGGCCACCTGTTCCTGCTGGGCACTGGGCGACAGGCCAGCGAGGTCGATCACCGGGAAGTCCAGTTGCACCTCATCGGCAATCAGCGCCAGCGGATCGCCTTCTTCGTCCTGGACATACGCGGTGCGCAGTACGTCATGACGGCGAGCCACATCGGCAAAGCTGCTCATCAGGTGCGCCACCGACAATTCGCCGCACAGGCGTAGCGCCATGGGCATGCCATAGGCCGACGTACCGCCGGACAATTGTTCGGCGATCCACAAACGTCGCTGCACCAACGACAGCGGTGCCGAACGTCGCGGCCCATGGGCCTTGAGCCGGACTTCATGGGAATCGCCCGCCCGGACCGGTCCATCGGCAGTGCCAGCCATCAGGACCGCCAGCGCCTTGAGCTGTGGATGATTGAACAAGTCACGCAGGCTCAGCGGATAGCCCGTCAGCTTGCGCAAACGCGAGACCGCCTGGGTTGCCAGCAAGGAGTGGCCGCCGCGTTCGAAGAAATGGTCGTTACGACCGACCTGCTCCACTTCCAGCACCTCTTGCCAGATACCGGCGATCTGTAGCTCCAGTTCGCTGACGGGCGCCTCGTAACCGCTTTGCGACAACCCGGTCTCCACGGCCGGCAACGCCCTGCGGTCGAGCTTGCCGTTGGGTGTCAGGGGCAGTTGTTCGAGGAACAGCAGGTGCGCCGGGATCATGTAGTCCGGCAGGTGTTCGCGCAGGGCGGCCTTGAGTTCATCGCGCAGGGCGCGTTGGGCTTCGGTGGCATTCAGGTTCAGCGTCGGGACGACCACGTAGGCCACCAGTTGCTGACCGCCCGGGGCGTCCTGGGCCAGGACCGCGACGTCACGCACCTCGGGCTGTTGCAGCAGCCGCGCTTCGATTTCCCCCAGTTCGATACGGAAGCCGCGGATCTTTACCTGATGGTCGATACGGCCCTGGTATTCGAGCACGCCATCGGCGCGGTAACGGCTCAAGTCCCCGGTGCGGTACAGGCGTTCGCCGGTTGTGGAGAACGGGTTGGGCACGTATTTTTCGGCGGTCATCGCCGCGCGGCCGAGGTAACCACGGGTGATGCCCGCGCCGCTCAGGTACAGCTCCGCCGAGA
>NZ_JAHBCZ010000063.1:0-22845 GCF_019956035.1 Pseudomonas sp. A-RE-22 | reverse complement strand
CCCGAATTTCTTGACGACCATAGAGCATTGGAACCACCTGATCCCATCCCGAACTCAGCAGTGAAACGATGCATCGCCGATGGTAGTGTGGGGTTTCCCCATGTGAGAGTAGGTCATCGTCAAGATTAAATTCCGAAACCCCTATCTGCTGATGCAGGTAGGGGTTTTGTTTTTGCGCCCAGGAAAGTCTGCGAAAGCTCGTGATAAATTTGCACAGTTATTTCCGAGCCGGAGCACTAGAATAGCCCCACCTTAGCTGAGCCAGAGCTGTTTATGCCCGATCCGTCAGACATTGATAGGTTGTCAGATCTGCCCCTGAGCGATCTGGTGGCGTGTCATGAGTGCGACCTGTTGATGCGCAAGCCTCAGCTGGCCCATGGTGAAAAAGCCGAGTGCCCCCGTTGTGGCTATGAGCTCTATGCTCACCGGCACAATGTAGTTGAACGCAGCCTTGCCTTGGTTATCGCGGCCCTGCTGTTATATGTGCCGGCCAACTTCTTACCCATCATGGAACTCAATCTGCTCGGGCAGTCCTCCCAGGACACCGTTTGGAGTGGGGTGGTCGGCCTGTTTGATACCGGTATGCAAGGCATCGCGGCAGTGGTGTTCCTGTGCAGCATGGGCATTCCACTACTCAAGTTGCTTTGTCAGTTGGTGGTGCTGTTGTCCATTCGCTTGGACTTTGGCCGTAGTTACGGTTTGTTGCTGTATCGCATTTATCACCATCTACGAGACTGGGGGATGCTTGAGGTCTACCTCATGGGGGTGCTGGTGGCCATCGTCAAGTTGGCAGACATGGCGGCCATCACCGTAGGCCTTGGCCTGGTGTGCTTCATCAGTTTGTTGCTGGTCCAGGTCTGGCTGGAGGTGGTGATGTCACCCCATCAGATCTGGCAGGCGTTATCAGGAGAAGATGCCCATGCGGGCGATTGATGCAGGGATTCTGATCTGTACGGAGTGCCACGAGTTGAATCGGCAGGATGCTGAGGCCGATAACCAAACCTGTACTCGCTGCGGCGCGCTGGTTCACCCCCGTCGCCCGAACAGCTTGATGCGGACCTGGGCATTGTTGATCACGGCCGCGATTCTTTATATTCCGGCCAACATGTTGCCGATCATGACTATCAACTCGCTGGGCCAGGGCGCCCCGAGTACCATCATGGCCGGCGTCATCGAGCTGGTTCAACACGGCATGATTCCTATTGCTGCCGTGGTGTTCATCGCCAGCATCGTTGTACCCACTTTCAAACTGGTGGGCATCGCCTTGTTGTTGTTTTCCGTTCAGCGGCATCAGCCTATGTCGGCGCAGCAACGCATCCTTATGTACCGTTTCATCGAGTTCATTGGTCGCTGGTCGATGCTGGATATTTTCGTGATCGCCATTTTGGTGGCCGTGGTGAATTTCGGACGGCTCGCCAGTGTCGAAGCCGGTCTCGGCGCGATCGCTTTTGCCAGCGTAGTGATTTTGACAATGATTGCCGCAGTAACCTTCGATCCCCGACTGATTTGGGATAACACGGAGTCGGATGACGACCATGACTGATTTGCCTACCGCTAAAACTCGACCGGCTTCGAACTGGTCGGCCATCTGGGTCCTGCCGTTGATTGCCTTGATCATCGGCGGCTGGCTCGGCTGGCGGGCTTATAACGAGACCGGAATCGAGATCAATGTGCGCTTTGAGAGCGGAGAAGGCATCCAGGTCAACAAAACCGAAGTCGTCTACAAAGGGATGACGGTCGGCAAAGTGACGGCTCTTACCCTCGATGACGAAGGCAGCTCCAAGGGGGTGGTCGCGACCATCGAGATGAACAAGGACGTCGAGCAGTACCTCAAGACCGGAACACGTTTCTGGCTGGTCAAGCCGAGCGTGAGTCTGGCCGGGATCACTGGCCTGGAAACCCTGGTCTCGGGTAACTATGTGGCTATCAGCCCAGGTGAAGGGGAGTCGGCCCGTAAATTCAAGGCCCTGGCCGAAGAGCCGCCGCTGTCGGATGCCAAGCCGGGGTTGCACTTGACCCTCAAGGCTGATCGGTTGGGTTCGCTGAACCGTGGCAGCCCGGTGTTCTACAAACAGATTCAGGTCGGTCAGGTGAAGAGCTACCTGCTGTCGGAGGATCAGAGCAAGGTCGAGATCAAAATCTTCATCGAGCCGACCTATGCCAGCCTGGTGCGCAAACACACGCGTTTCTGGAATGCCAGTGGCATCAGCATCGATGCCAACCTCTCGGGCGTCAAAGTGCGCAGCGAGTCCCTGGCCAGCATCGTGGCCGGAGGGATTGCCTTCGCCACGCCGGAAAGCCGCAAGGACAGCCCGCCGACGGACCCAAGCCTGCCGTTCCGTCTTTACGAAGACTTTGACGCCGCTGCGGCGGGCATTCGAGTGAAGGTCAAGCTCAGCGATTTCGAAGGGTTGCAGGCCGGTCGTACGCCGGTCATGTACAAAGGTATCCAGGTCGGCAGCCTGAAGAACCTCAAGGTTGATCCGGACTTGGCCAGCGCCACGGCTGAATTGACCCTGGACCCCTTGGCCGAAGATTACCTGGTAACCGGCACGCAGTTCTGGGTCGTCAAGCCATCGATCTCGCTGGCGGGTATCACCGGCCTGGAAGCGTTGGTCAAGGGCAACTACATTGCCGTGCGACCGGGTGACAAGGGCGGCGCGCCGCAACGGGAGTTCGAAGCCCGGGCAAAAGCTCCACCACTGGACTTGCGTTCCCCGGGGCTGCACCTGGTCCTGCTGACCGAAAACCTCGGATCGCTGGAGGTCGGCAGTCCGATCCTCTACAAGCAGGTCAAGGTCGGGTCGGTGCAGAGCTATCAGTTCTCCCGCAAGAAGAAGCAGCTGATCATTGGTGTGCACATCGAGAAGGAGTACGAAGGGCTGGTCAACGGCTCGACACGTTTCTGGAACGCCAGTGGTATCACGCTTACGGGAGGTTTGACGGGCGGGATCCAGGTCAAGAGCGAGTCCCTGCAAAGCCTGATGGCTGGTGGGATTGCCTTCGAAACTCCGGAACCGAATGTGCCGCTGAAAAGACGTATTCCCCGTTTCCGCCTGTTCGCCGATCACGAAGCTGCACAACAGCGAGGCACTGAGGTCACGATCAAGGTCGATCGCGCCGATGGTTTGCGCAGTGGTACGCCGATCCGGTTCAAAGGGTTGGATGTGGGCAAGATCGAGGATGTTGATCTCAGCGCCGATATGCAATCGGTGCTGCTCACGGCGCGTATCACCGAAGTGCCGGAGCGCATCGCCCGGGTCGGGTCCCAGTTCTGGGTGGTCAAGCCGGAGTTGGGGTTGATGAAGACCTCCAACCTGGAAACGCTGGTAACCGGCCAATACATTGAAGTGCAGCCTTCGGCGAAAAACCTCGGGCCGCAGAAAAGCTTCGTGGCCCTGGCCAATCCACCGGAAAGCGCTGTGCCCGAAGCAGGACTGAGCCTGGTGCTGAGCGCGGCCCGCCGTGGTTCGTTGAAGATCGGCGTACCGGTGACCTACCGCGAGATTACGGTGGGCAAGGTCACCGGTTATGAACTGGGCCAGACCGCGGACCGGGTGCTGATCCATATCCTGATCGAGCCCAAGTATGCGCCGCTGGTGCGCAGCGGCACGCGTTTCTGGAATAGCAGTGGTTTCGGTCTGGACTTCGGTCTGTTCAAGGGCGCGACGGTGCGCACCGAGTCGCTTGAAACGCTTATCCAGGGCGGCATTGCGTTCGCAACGCCGGATGGCGAACGAATGGGCAATCCGGCTCGACCGGAGCAGACTTTCCCACTGTTCGATAAGTTTGAAGATGAATGGCTGACTTGGGCGCCGAAGATCAGTCTCGGTAAGTGATTGGAGTGGCGTTAGTCTGTTCTGACGCCATCGCGAGCAGGCTCGCTCCCACAATGGATGAATGTCGTACTTGATTGCCATGAACGACGCCAAACCTGTGGGAGCGAGCTTGCTCGCGATGAGGCCATCAGTTGCACTGACGACTCAAAACCAGCGCAATAAAAAAGGCCGCGATCCAATGGATCGCGGCCTTTTTCATGCCCGGTAATTCACCTCACACCGGATCCAGCTCCGGCTCGTCGGCCTGGACATTCACCGTGGCCTTCACCGCATCGTGACGGCGGATGTACTTCCAGTCCGCTTCGTCGATGTAGATGCCGTTCGGGCCGCTGCCACCTTCCAGGTCAATGGCGACACTGGCGCAGACTTGCGGCTTCACACTGGCCAGGATCGGCACGAAGCCCAGTTGCAGGCTGGTCTCCAGCAGGGCGGCCTGGTTTTTCTCGTCGATGTCCGCGGCTTCGTCCAGGTAGTACGGCAAACGCACGCGGCCGGCCTGTTCGCGGTCCATCAGGTGCAGCAACAAGTACATGTTGGTCAGCGCCTTGATGGTCATGGTGGTGCCGTTGGACGCCGCACCGTCGATGTCGGTGTGGATCACTGGCTGGCCGTTGACCTTGGTGATCTCGAACGCCAGTTCGAACAGGTCCTTGAGGCCGAGCTGGTTGTGGTTCGCCGCCACCAGCCGCGCCAGGTATTCCTTGGCTTCTTCGTTCTTGTTGTCCTGCTCGGCGCTCTGGCTGAGGTCGAACACCGACAGCGTCTCGCCTTCCTCGTACTGGCCGGCACTGTGGATGATCTGGTCGATGTGCTTGAGCGCTTCCTTGTTCGGCGCCAGGACGATCCGGAAGCTCTGCAGGTTGGACACCTGGCGCTTGTTGATCTCGCGGTTGAACAGCGCCAGTTGGTGTTCGAGGCTGTCGTAGTCGCTGCGGATGTTGCGCAGGGTCCGGGCGATGTCGGTCACGGCCGCACGGCGCGCCTTGCCCAGGGTCAGGGCCTCGTCGGTGCGGTGGGCATAGGCGTTGATCAGCAGTTGCAGGCGTCGCTCCATGTCGTCTTCGCTGTCGAACTTGGCCACGCCCTTGAGGCGCACCTGGGCATACAGCGCTTCGATCTGGCCGTCGACCCGCAGCAGCCCTTGCCAGCTGTCCTGGTAGTCATTGAGCAGCGGCAGCAGGTTGTCCATGGAATCGTCGACCGGGTCCATGAATGGCGTGCCGAACGGCAGGTCCGCCGGCAGCAATTGACGACGGCGCAGGGCATCGTCGAGGGTGCGTTGCTTGGCTTCCATGTCGGCGATCTGCCGGCCCACCAACTGCAACTTGGCGGACAGCTGCTGGACACGCTCGGTGAAGGCATCGCTGGAGCGCTTGAGTTCGTCCTGGGCGGCTTCCATCTGCGCCAGTTGCTCGAGCTTCTCGCCTTCTTCGGCACTCAGGGTCTGGCTGCGGCGGAAGTCTTCCAGGGCTTTCTGCGCATCGAGGACCTGCTGGTACAGCGCTTCGGTCTGGGTCTTGCTCGCGGCGCGGTCGGCGGCCACGGCTTGCTGGGTCTTGAGCTGCTTGAGTTCTTTTTCCAGGCGTTCTTTCTGGTCGCGCAGCGCGGCGCGGTCGGCCAGGGCTTGCAGGGCAGGCGGTTCGATGTGGGACAGGTCGATAGACAGGCCCGGCACTTCGAAACGCTCACCTTTGAAGCCGTCGAGGATCAGCTCCATGGATTTGACCCACTCGCCATTCTCGTCCAGCGCGATGCCGTGTTCGCCCAGCGGCAGGCTGAACAGGGCGCTGTTGAACAGGCGCATCAGGCGTTCGACGTCCTGCTGCGAGAACTCTTCCCGCAGGCGGGCATAGCTGTTGTTGTCGGCGTGATCGAGTTGCTGCTTGACCGACTTCAGGCGTTTTTCCAGGTCCCGCAGGCGCTCCTCCAGGTCCTCGGCGCTGAACTGCCGGGACTGGGCCAGGGCGCCGGCCAGTTCGTCGTGGGCGTCCTTGGCTGCGAGCAGTTGCTGCTCCAGGACCTTGACGTCATCCACCAGGGCAAAGCGATGCTTGAGCACCGACAGTTCGCCGAGCCAACGCTGGATGCCGCTGATTTCCCGCTCCAGGCGCATCAGTTCCTGAGTGCCGCCGCGCTGGTCGTTCTGCAGCGAATCCTGTTCGTTGCGGTAGTGTTCGGCCTGGATGGTCAGCTCTTCCTTGCGCGCACTGGCGTAGTCCGACCAGGTGCCGAGCAATGAGTCGAGCAATGGCGACAGGCGATGCAATTTGCCGCGCAGGATATCGCGCTGCTTCACGCCATTGGCCAGGGCTTCCACCAGCGGACCGGCCGCCACCAGGGAGTTGTAGTCCTGCTCCATGCGGCGTACGTCGCGGAAGGCTTCTTCGCACGCGGCGATGTAGTCCACGCTACCGGAACGCAGGCTGTGCTCGAACGCGTCGAGGAACAGTTGCTTGAGTTTGGCTGCGGTGATTTCGCGCATGTGCAGCAGGTTGATGAACAGCGCGCGGAAGGTCTTGAGGCTTTGCTCGCTGGTGGAGCGCAGCGGGATCAGCGTCAGGTCCAGCGGGATCGAGGTGTGGCCACCCACCAGCAGGCGTCGCAGTTCATCCGGCTTGAGTTCGTAGGCTTTCAGGCCTTCGCGCTCCAGGTTGGTGAACAGCTCTTTCTGACGCAGGCAGGTGTCATTTTTCTGATAGTGGGCCAAGTCCAGTTTGCCGGCGTAGGCAAAGAACTGGTGACCGAAACCGCCGCCAGGGCCGCGACCGACCACGCCAATCACGTGTGGGCCGTGGGGCAGGGCGACTTCCACCAGGATGTAGCTGGTGTCCGAGGCAAAGTAGAAACGCCGGGATTGTTCCAGGCTGTACTTGCCGAAGCTCATGTCCGACATGCGCGCCAGGATCGGGAACTGCAAGGCGTTGATCGAGGCGGATTTACCGAGGTTGTTCGCGCCATAGACCGACAGCGGTTCTTCCAGCGGGAACAGACCGAGGCTGTAGCCGGCGGTGTTCAAAAGGGCAAAGCGGCGGATGCCGTAGCGTTCCTTGCTCATGCGTCGGTCTCCTGTTCTTCGGCAATGGCGCGGGCCAGTGCGTCTTCTTCGCTCTCACCTTCAAATTCGCTGAGGTCCAGCGGATCATCGGTCTGCAGCAGTTTTTCGTCGCTGTCTTCGTCGATCAGCACGGGCACCGGCAACGGCAGCACGCTGTGCAGGCTGGCGGCCAGGTCGCGGTCCTGCTGGACCGACAGGCACACGTCGAGGAAGCGATGCATCGGCGGCAGGAAGCGGTACACGCCGTTTTCTTCGCTGGCAAAACCCAGTTGGGTCATGCGTCGCATGATTTTCTCTTCCAGTTCTTCCTGGGTCTGTACTTCGGCCTGGATGAACAGGTCGCGGTACTTTTCCAGCAGCGACGGCAGCTCATCGCGGCCCAGGCTGCCGCCGTCGAGCACGGCAATCGGGTCGCGGCCCTGGTCGGCCAGATGCTCGACCAGGATGAAGGTGAACAGGGCCAGGCGCTGGGCGGTCTTGTTCACCGCCGCGGCGGCCAGGTCCGGCACGAAGTAATAGAAGCCACGGGTATCGCACACCAGTTCGAAGCCCAGGGCCTTGAACAGCGTGCGGTATTGGTCCTGGAAGTTCGACAGTTGTGCGTACAGCTCCGGGTCGCGGCGGCTGACGTGGTAGCCCTTGAACAGCTCGCGGAAGATCGGCGCCAGCTGTGACAGTTCGGATAGATCAAGATGCATGGGGGATGCTCGCAGAATCCTCGGCGGCGGTGTCGCCGGCCGAGAGCAGGGCGAAGGAGCGCAGGCTGACCTGATGCTCGTGAGTGTGATAGTCGCGGCGTTCCAGACGCTCGCGCTTGAAACGTTTTTCCCGCGACAGGCGCGAGAACCAGTACAGCAATTCGTCGGTGGCGCCGTCCGGTTCCTGTTCCAGCAGCCAGCTCATCAGGTCCGGCATCGGCAGGGCGTCTTCGCAACGCTCGACCATCTCGCGCACGGTGCGTGGCGCACGCGGTGCCTCGCCGCCCTTGTGGGTCTTGTGGGACTTGGGGAAGCGCGCCGGTTTCGGTTCGAAACGGGCCAGCGCATAGACATAGGCTTCGACCTGGCTGGCGCTGCCCAGGAACGTGCTTTGCGGCCGGGTAAACATCGGCATGGCGGCCTGCGGCACGGCATCGATGCCTTTGCGACGAATGGCCGCCAGGGCCAAAGCCGCGCCACGGGTCACTGCGTTGTGCCGGCGAGCCTCTTCGCGCAGTGGCAGGAGCAGTTCACGGGCATGCCGCAGGGTCAACTGGGCGCTGGTCTGCATCTCGAGAATGCGCGCGTGGGTGCGCAGCAGCATGTCGTCGTCCACCAGGTGACCGAGGCGCTGCTGTTCGGTGAGCATGCGCAACAGCACGTTCTCGACCTTGCGCACGCCTTGCTCGAAGGCGCCGTCGGCGTTCACCAGTTGGATCATCGGCTCGACGTATTCGTCCCAGGTCGCCAGCACTTCGGCATAGCGTTGGCGCAGCGGGATCTGCCGGTCGCTGGTCTTGGCCCGTTCGGCGACGGCCACCAGGGCCTGTTCGTCGTTGGCGAGTTTCTTGAGCACGTCGCGCACGCGCATGTCCAGCAGGCGCAGTTGGCGGGCCAGGTCGTTACCGTCGCGAATGTCGAAGGCGTCCTGGATGTAGCCGGCCAGGCGCTCGAGGTGGCGCAGGTAGGCTTCGATCTCCAGGCACAGGCCCAGGCGGTGTTCGCGGCGCAGGTAGGCGAGGAAGTCATGGATCTGGGCGTTGAGCTCGAAGCGGTTCGGGCTTTTCGCCACCGGTACGAGGATGTCCAGGCGGATCCACACATCCAGCAGGCTTGTGATGTCCTGAGGCGTGCTGTCCAGTTGTTGGGCGGCCAGCTGTGAACGCAATTCGTTGAGGCTCAGGGTGCCCTGGTCGAAGTGCTCGCACAAAGGTTCCAGCAATGCCCAGTGTTCAGCGAGGGCGCGCAAGACGCGCTTGGGTTCGATCATCGCAATGGCCGTCGGGTTGGCAATTAAAAGCGGCGATTGTACTGCATCGGGCCGGTTGCGATTCACCCCTTGGACGGACTGTCGTTTGCTATCGATCAACTATTGGCTCAACAGGGAAGCGATCCGCCTCGAAGGGCGGTAGAATCCCCCCCACTTTCAGTTATCCACAAGTGGCCGACCCTTGCTTATCGAGTCCCGTCGCCGCGCCTATCTGACCGCCATGCAGGTGGTCAACTGGCTGCCGCGTACCGAATTGCCGTTCGCCGCCCCCTCGCGGCCCGAGCTGCTGGAAACGCCCGAGCCCGAGTACATCGCGCCGGTCGTGACCGCGCCTGAGGCCAAGACGGTTGCCGAGCCGGTGGCGCCCGTGGTCGAACGGCCAAAAATCGAAGTGCCGCGTCCGAGCCTGGCCTCGACCCGTACCAATGCCAAGCCGGTGGAAGAAGTTGTCGAGGCGCCGCCCAAGGCGCCCTACGTCGCGCCGCCGCGTTTCGCCCTGCAACTGCTGCGGGCCGGGCGTTGCCTGCTGTTGGTGGAGTTGCCTACGGGTGAGCCGTTTCAAAGCCGCGATCCAGCCTACTTGCTGCTCAAGGACATGCTGCGCGCCGCCGGTCTGCCGGATAGCCCGCAGATCATTGGCGAACCGGTGCGCTGGCCGCTGTTGTCGCGCGGCACCATGGACCAGGGGCCCGAAGCGGCGCGGGATTTTGTCCAGGGGTTCGTTTCGGCGCGCCTCGAAGACGAGCCCTGCGTGTGCCTGTGGCTGATCGGCCTGCCGGCGGTGAAGTTTGCCGGCGAGGCGGATGCCGAAGCGTTCAATCGTGAATTGCAGGTCGAAGGCCTGGGCTCGGCCTGGGCGTTGCCCGGGTTGGAACTGTTAATGGAAACGCCACAGCGCAAGGCTGATGTCTGGCAAGCCATGCGCCGGCTGATGGCGCGCTGGAAAGAATCGAATGAGTGACGCTGTATCGTTCCGCCCGATGACCGAGGCGGACCTCGACGCTGTACTGAAAATCGAATACGCCGCCTACAGCCACCCCTGGACCCGGGGGATATTTCTCGACGGTCTGGGCAAATACCAGATCTGGCTGATGTTCGAAGGCCAGCAGCAAGTGGGCCATGGTGTGGTGCAGATCATCCTGGATGAGGCGCACCTGCTCAATATCACCGTCAAACCGGAAAACCAGGGCCGAGGCCTGGGTTTGCGCCTGTTGGAACATTTGATGTCGATTGCCTACAAGGCCGAGGCCCGGGAGTGTTTCCTGGAAGTGCGCGACAGCAACCGCACGGCGTTCCGGCTGTATGAGCGCTATGGCTTCAATGAAATTGGCCGGCGCCGGGATTACTACCCGGCGGTGGGTGGGCGTGAGGATGCGGTGGTCATGGCTTGTACCTTGGTGGACTGAACTGCCACGCCCCCCTGTGGGAGCGAGCCTGCTCGCGAAGACGGCGGTACATCCAACATTGATGCAAACTGAGCCACGGCTATCGCGAGCAAGCTCGCTCCCACAGGGGCTTGGCGGTGTACATTAAATCCGAGGCCAAACACAAAACCACTGTGGGAGCGAGCTTGCTCGCGATGGCGATTGTCGGGTCAGCGCTTGCCATCCAGCGGATCGATATCCGCCATTTCCGCTTCGTCCAGCCCATCGCCCCCGCCAATATCATTTTCATCCACCACGCTCAGGTCCCAGTCTGCCTGTTCGTCGTCCCCGGTCTCGTGGGCGTCCCGGGCGCCGTCTTCGTGGATGAGGGTTTCCGGGCTCATGTCGTCGTCGGTCGATTCGTGATCATCCGTCGAAGCCCCGGTCATCCCGGCTTCACGGACGCGTTCGCGAGGCATCAGGTGTTCGCGTTCGTTTTCCGGCAGTTCGTCACCGATTTTCGCGCTGGGTTCTTCTTCGTCGAACTCCAGTTCATGCATCGAGCCCATGCGATCCTCATTGTCGTCAATGGGTTCCGGTTGCGTCGCATCGAAGGGGCGTCGTGAATCATTCATGGCAATTCCTCATACTGTGGGCCTTACTGGTGTCGACCGGCAGCGCATCCAGGAATTCCAATGCATCGCCGACGTGACCTCGACCGGCGGTCGTTTGTCACAGTTGCGCACTCTCAATCGAGGCTAGACAGCATGAACGAATTACAAGATCTGATTGATAACAACGCGCGTTGGGCCGATGCGATCAAGCAGGAAGATCCTGACTTCTTCTCCAAGCTGGCTCGTCAGCAAACCCCGGAATACCTGTGGATCGGCTGTTCCGATGCGCGGGTGCCGGCCAACGAGATCGTCGGCATGCTGCCGGGCGATCTGTTCGTACACCGCAACGTGGCCAACGTAGTGCTGCACACGGATCTCAACTGCCTGTCGGTGATCCAGTACGCGGTGGACGTGCTCAAGGTCAAACACATCCTGGTCACTGGCCATTACGGCTGTGGCGGTGTGCGTGCCTCGATGCAGGACCGGCAACTGGGCCTGATCGACGGTTGGCTGCGCTCGATTCGCGACCTGTACTACGAACATCGCGAGGCGTTGGGCCAATTGCCGACCGAGGAGGAACGTGTCGACCGGCTGTGCGAGCTGAACGTGATCCAGCAGGTGGCCAACGTCGGCCATACCAGCATAGTGCAGAACGCCTGGCATCGCGGGCAGAAACTGTCGATCCATGGCTGCATCTACGGCATCAAGGATGGACGCTGGAAGAGCCTGGACACCACGATCAGCGGTTTCGAACAGTTGCCGCCACAGTATCGGCTGCGTCCGGTCGACGCGCCTTGAGTCCGGTTCGTCAGTCGCGGTGACATTGTCGGCGCCAGTGCCGTAGAAACTTCATTCCCTGCTCATTGGGCGGTTCGTCATAGCCGGTAATCCAGCCATGACAGTTGGGTGAACCGCACCGGCAGGCGAACTGTCGATACAGTTTCTGTTCGGTACTGGCGTAGTCCATCGTCAGGCAGTCACCTTCATCGATGTGGGCCAGTGACCACAGCCACAGTTCGCTCATGTCGAGGAAGACATTCGGGTTGCAGGAATGCAGCAGCAATCCGGCGAAGCGCGGGTCATACATGTGGACGTCCGGCAGGATCTGCAGCGTGTGCAGGCGCCGTCGGCTCACCAGCAGCCCCGAAACCCTGCACATCCTCTCCATGGGGGCGAATGATTTGCGGGCGATGATGGCGTTTCCCCGGCCGTCGGTCGTGCGACGCACTTCGAAGTCGTGCACCGAGGGGTAGCCCAGGCGGGTACTGAGTGGTTTTTCCGGGTAGATGCAATCCCGGTACTGTGAGCAGGCGCGATCTGTAATGAACGTGGTCATGACAGTCCTTGTCGGTGCTAAACACTCGACTTTCTGGCGCTGGCGATCCTGCCGGCGGTCGTTTAAAAAACCTTGATAGCTTCGCCCAAGTCGGGGGCGTCATCTACTGTCGACTCTGACAGGTGCCAAAGGCGCTTCCCCGCGTCAGCGCCAGCCTACGCGGGAAGGCGCCTCTAGGTTTAGACCGCCTCGGCAGGCAGCGGCATGGGCACCTTCAGTTGTGGAAGTTGCGACTTGATCGCCGGTGTCTCGCATTTTTTCGCTGCGTCTTCCTCGCTCAACTTCCGAACCGAGGTGTAGAACAACTCGCAGGTTTTCTCCTTCTGCGTGACCTGCCAGGTCTGCGTGCACTGGTTCAGCAGGGTGTTCGGGTCGGTGCCCGGCTTGCTGCCCATGCCGGCCTGCCAGCATGCAGCGCTCAGGTCCTGGCCCATGACTTTCAGGCCAGCGGCATCGGCCTTGGCTTCGTCGCCCTCGTAGTTGTCCTTGTCGGCGGCGTACCAGATGTAGCTCGGATGGTTGGAGCCCAGGACCGGAACCTTGACCCCGCTGCCGGTTGTGATAGTCGCCAAGCTGAGCACATTCACGGTCTGGCCGTACTGGGTCTTGATCCAGTTCCGAACGGGCGCTCCGAAGGCCACCATCGGCAATGCGGCGCCGCTGGCGGTTTGGGTGACCTGTGTGACCATGGTGGTTTGGTAATCGTTGAAGTAGCTGTAGAGCCCTTCCAATGTGCTGCCAGCATTGGACGGTGCCGCGATGGGCGCGATGTCGATAATGGTCTGGTAGGCCGGCGTCTGTTCAACCGCAATGCCGTTGACGGTCAGCAGCGTGGCCCAACGGTCGGTGGTGGCCGACTCCAGGTAGTCCTGGGCCTGGGTCAGGGAGTAGTCCGGCGGGAAGTGCAGCAACTCGACACTCTTGCGGTTTTCCAGGGCCATGCCCAGCGGCAGGAACAGATACCAGTTGTAGGACCATTTCTTGTCGCTGTTGAGTTTCGAGGCACCGTTGTACGCCAGGTCACCGGCGTCGAGCAGGGCCTTGAGTGGTTGGCCGTAGCTCTTCGGTACGCCGCTGATGCTGGCATAGACCTTGTCGTTATCGATTTTGACGTGGACCTTGGCCGTGCCGTAGCCGTCGCGCTGCACGCTTTGAGTCAGGTAGTGCTCGACGGTCTGTTCCAGGGTCCAGTCGCGAAAGCAGATGACGTTGCAGTTATTGGGGAAGGCAAAGAGACGGGTGACGCGTTCGGTGCTACCCAGTTGTACGTCAATGTCGGTGGCGTGGGCGGCGGCACTGAAGGCCAGGGCGGCAAAAGAAAGTACGGCGAGTTTGGACATGCTCAGATCCTTTTCAGCGTGTGGGCCCCTCGAAACAGGGCGCATCCATACTGAAACAGACCGGGCCGAAGAAGAAGTGGGCCGATGGAAATATCGGCCCTTTTTTATGGCTTTATGGCATCACTGGCGGCAAATAACTCAATGTTGTCCCCAGCGCCCATAGCAGCGCCAGCACCAACGGCGTATGCACCAGCAGCTGCACGAAGGAAAAACCGATCAGGTCCCTGGCCTTCAGCCCCAGGACCCCGAGCAACGGCAGCATGTAGAACGGGTTGATAAGGTTCGGCAGCGCTTCGGCGGCGTTATAGATTTGCACCGCCCAGCCCAGGTGATAGTTCAGGTCGTTGGCCACCTGCATGACGTAGGGCGCTTCAATGATCCACTTGCCGCCGCCAGAAGGAATGAAGAAGCCCAGTACCGCCGAATAGACGCCCATCAACAAGGCGTAGGTGTCATGGGAGGCGATTTGTACGAAAAAGGTCGAGATGTGGTGGGCCAGGGTCTGGGCTTCGCTGCCTTTGACCGTGGTCAGCAGCGCGGCGATCGAGCCGTACAACGGAAACTGGATCAACACGCCGGTGGTGGTCGGCACCGCGCGAGCCACGGCGTCGAGAAAGCTGCGCGGCCGCCAGTGCAGCAAGGCGCCCAGCATGATGAACAGGAAGTTATAAGTGTTGAGCCCGGAAATGGCACTGATCGCAGGCTTGGTCGAGAACTCGTGGAACAGCCAGCCGGCCGCCAACAGCACCAGGGCGATGATCAGCAGCGGACTGTGCTCCAGCCATTCTCCTGGGCGGGTACGCGGCTGCAACGCCGGCATGCTGAAACTGGGGTCGATACCACAAGCGGCGGCGTCACGGGCGCTGTTCGGCCCGGGGGCGGTGGCGTAGGCGACAATCAGGGAAATCACGATCAGCGCCAGCAACATGACCCCGGACTGCCAGAGAAAAATGGTCTGGGTAAAGGGAATGACGCCGGTAATGGACAGGATCGAGGGCGGCAGGCTGGCCGGGTTGGCCTGCAATTGCGCTGCCGACGAAGACAAGCCCAGGGCCCACACTGCGCCCAGGCCCAGGTAAGCAGCGGCCCCGGCGGCGCGATAGTCCATTTTCAAGTCGGTGCGCCGGGCAAGGGCGCGCACCAGCAAACCGCCAAACACCAACGACAGGCCCCAGTTGAGCAACGACGCGACCATGGAGATCAGCGCCACCCACGCCACAGCGGAGCGGCCGTTGGTCGGAATCCGTGCCAGGCGGTCAATCAATTTGACGGCCGGTGGCGAGCTGGCGACCACGTATCCGCCGATCACCACGAAGGCCATTTGCATGGTGAACGGGATCAGGCTCCAGAAGCCGTCGCCGAACGCCATGGCTGCCGCCGTGGGCGTGGCGCCGATGAATTGTGTCGCCACGGCGACCACCAGCACCGCCAGCGCGGCGAAGACCCAGGAGTCGGGGAACCAGCGCTCGGCGAAACTGGAACAGCGCAAGGCGAAGCGGGCGGAACGGCTGTCTTCGATGTCGGTGGTCACGGCAATTACCTCGTTTTTATGGTTATGGGTATTGATGGCAAAGGCTTCAAAGGTCAGGCGCAACAGTAGAACAATCCAGTGACCATGGGAGGCTTATCGGGTTCGAGGGCGTCCTGGAATATTTTCACCAGGGGCTCGTGGTGCTCTTTAGAAAAAAATCGCCGGGCCGATGGCTAGGGAACAGCATTTAATTCTCCTGCTGTCGGAGCTGCCCATGTTCAACAACCGCCTGAAGCAGGAGCTGCTGGCTCTTCGCCAAGAACTGTCCAGCCTTGCGCAAGTCAAGGAAAGCCTGGATCGCGAAATGCTTGGCCTCACCCTGGATGCCGATGGACGGATTCAATCGGTCAATCAGAATTTCCTCGACGAGATGCGCTACAAGAGCCAGGACTTGATCGGCCGGCCAGTGGATGAACTGGTCCCTGCGTATTTGAAATCCAATGAGTTCCAGGTTCGCTTCAAGTCGGCGCTGACCCGTGGCGAGCACTTTTCCGGTGCCGTGCGCCTGCTGCGAGGCAATGGCCAGGAAGCCTGGCTGCGTTCGATCCTCCAGCCTGTACGGGGTGCAGACGGGCGGATCCGCTATTTTTCGATGTATTCCAATGACCTGACCCGCACCATCGAGGCCTCTCGCGAGCATGAAAACCTCATCGGTGCGTTGGTGCGTTCAACGGCGGTGATCGAATTCGATTTGGGTGGTCACGTACTGACGGCCAATGATCGTTTCCTCAACGCCATGGGCTACAGCCTTGCGCAGATCAAGGGCAAGCATCACCGCACGTTTTGCGAGCCCGAGGAATACAACAGCGCGGCCTACCAGCAGTTCTGGAAACGCCTGAACAGCGGTGAGTTCGTGGCCGGTCGCTTCAAGCGTATCGACAGCAACGGTCGTGAGGTCTGGCTGGAAGCCTCCTACAACCCGGTGGTCGATGCCAACGATCGACTGTACAAAGTGGTCAAGTTCGCCACCAATATCACCGACCAGGTCAACCAGGAAAAAGCCGTCGCTGATGCGGCCAGCATCGCCTACAGCACCTCGCTGCAGACCGACAACACCGCCCAGCGCGGCACGACGGTGGTGACCCAGGCCGTGGAGGTGATGCGCGACCTGGCCCGGCACATGCAAACCGCTGGTGAAGGCATCGAGGCGTTGAACGAGCAATCCCTGGTGATTGGTACCATCGTCAAGACCATCAGCGGCATCGCCGAACAAACCAACCTGCTGGCGCTCAACGCCGCGATCGAAGCGGCCCGGGCCGGCGAGCAAGGTCGCGGTTTTGCGGTGGTGGCCGATGAAGTGCGACAACTGGCATCGCGCACCAGCCAGGCGACCGATGAAATCGTTGGCGTGGTCCGCCAGAACCAGGACATGGCCCGCAATGCCGTGGCCCTGATGACCGACGGTCAGCACCAGGCCGAGCACGGCCTGGCCCTGGCCGCCGAGGCGGGCACGGTGATCGTCGAGATCCAGGACGGGGCGAAGAAGGTGGTCGATGCGGTGAGCCAGTTTGCCAACCAGCTATCGACCTGAGGAAAACTGCTGAGCGAGCCGCCGTCATCGCGAGCAGGCTCGCTCCCACAGTTCTCCCTGAATAGCCTTGATATTGTGTTCGCCGCCACCTCCTGTGGGAGCGAGCTTGCTCGCGATGGCGGCCACACATTCAACATCCTTGCACGCTGACTCAACCTGATCGGCGAGCGCTCAATCCCCCAGCGCGGCACCTTCGCGCCGCGGGTCCGCGCCGCCGGCCAGCGACGTTTTCCCTTGTGCATCACGCACCCGGACGATCGCCTGGGTGCCGCTGTTCATGTCGATCTCGCTTACCGCATGGCCTTTGTCTTTCAGCGCCTGGATCAGCGTCGGGCTGAACTGCCCCTTTTCCAGTTCGGTGGGGCCGTTGCGGCTGCCGAAGTTGGGGAAGTTGATGGCGGTTTGCGGGTCCAGGTTCCAGTCGAGCAGGCCAATCACTGACTTGGCGACGTATTCGATAATTTGCGAGCCGCCCGGTGAACCAACAGCGGCCAGCAGCTCACCACTTTGACGATCGAAGATCAGCGTCGGCGCCATGGACGAGCGCGGGCGTTTGCCGGGTTCGACGCGGTTGGCGACTTTTTGCCCGTTTTCTTCAGGGATGAACGAGAAGTCAGTCATCTGGTTGTTGAGCATGAAACCCTGGACCATCAAGTGCGAGCCAAATGCCGATTCCACCGTGGTGGTCATGGACACTGCACCGCCCTGGTCATCCACCGCCACCACTTGCGAGGTGGAAATGCGCAGTGGCGAACGGTCCGGCGCATAGGCCACTTGAATGCCCGGCGGTGTCCCGGGCTTGGCGACGCCCATGCTGCGTGCGCCGATCAGGCCTGCGCGGCTGGCCAGATAGCCCGGGTCGACCAGGCCTTTGACCGGCACGGGAATAAAATCCGAGTCGGCGACGTACTGGGCGCGGTCAGCGTAGGCCAGGCGTTCCGCTTCAGCGATCAAGTGCGCCGCCTCGGGCGCGGGCTCGAGGCCGGCGGGTTTGTCGGTCTTGAGTGGTTTCAACGGCGCGAGGGCATTGTGGCTGTCGCGCTGTTCCAGGGCCTGCAATGTCCCCAGGATCTGCGCCAAGGCGATCCCGCCAGAAGAAGGGGGCGCCATGCCGCACACTTGCCAGCGCTTGTAGTCGGAGCACAACGGCGCGCGCTCTCGGGCGGCGTAGCTCTGGAGGTCATTGAGCGAAAGGCTGCCGGGATTGGCGTGACCTCGCACCTTGGCGACCATCTCCTCGGCCACCGGCCCTTTGTACAACGCATCCGGGCCTTCTTTGGCGATGCGCTTGAGCACGCCGGCCAAGGCTGGATTCTTCAGTGTCGTACCGACGGCTTTCGGGCTGCCATCGGCGTTCAGGAAGTAGGCGGCCATATCCGGCGAGCCCGGCAGGGACGGATCGGTCGCGATCAACGAATGCAGCCTGGGCGAGATTGCAAAACCCTGCTCTGCCAGCGCGATGGCCGGCTCGAACAGCGTCGCCCATTTCAGGCGTCCGTGTTTGCGGTGGGCCAGTTCCAGGGCGCGCAACACCCCCGGCGTACCTACGGAGCGGCCGCCGATTTGGGCGGCGGTAAACGGCATGGGTTTGCCGTCGGCTTGCAGGAAAAGTCTTTCGGTGGCGCCAGCCGGTGCCGTTTCGCGACCGTCGTAGGTGCGCACGGCCTTGCCATCCCACAGCACAATGAACGCGCCACCGCCGATACCTGAAGATTGTGGTTCCACCAGCGTCAGCACCGCTTGCATCGCAATCGCCGCGTCGATGGCCGAGCCGCCGCGTCGCAACATCTCCCGCCCGGCCTCGGCCGCCAACGGGTTGGCCGCGGCCGCCATGTGCTTGTCGGCGTAACGGGTCTGCACATCGGTGCGGTAGCCTGAGGTGATTTCCGGCGGCGCGGGCAATGCCGGTGTGGCGGAGGAGGAGGGCGGGGCCTTGCAGGCGCTAAGCGTTAGCGCGACAGCCAGCAACGAAACGGCTGAAAGACGATGAAGGTTTGGTTTCAGATCTATAAGCACGTGTCGCTCCATCCGTGGGCCAGGGGTATGGAGATCGACTGTAGCGATGCGAGGCGTGTGGCGCAAATCAACAAGGCCTCTCGCCACAGGGGGGCAACCAAATCCTGAGAGGACAGGCACTTTTCTCGAGGCATAAAAAAACGGCCTATCTTTCGATAGGCCGTTTTTAGTACTTGGTGGCTACACAGGGACTTGAACCCCGGACCCCAGCATTATGAATGCTATGCTCTAACCAACTGAGCTATGTAGCCAAGTGGCGCGCATTATTCGCCGGTAACGAAGATGTGTCAAGCGTAAATCTGAAATATTTCTCTGCGCTTTCAACCGCTTAACAATCCTCGCTGCAAATCGCTATCAACCGAGCTGAAATCTCCCTGTGTTGGCACTCAGGGCCCGGCTTCCCTGGCTCAGGGTATCCGCCGCCAGGTTCACGGCCCTTGCGCCTTCAAGCAAACGCATCGCTGCCTGGTCGACCTGCTGGATATTGCCGCTGACCTCGTCGGCGGTGCTGGCTTGCTCATCCACGGCGGTGGCGATTTGCGCCAGGGTGTCGGTGACGCTTTGCACCGCGCTGGCAATTTCTCCCAGCCGTTCGCCAAGGCCGGTGACTGCTTGGGCGTCGGTCTGGGCCTGGCCGCAGGCGGCTTCCATCAGGCTGACGGCTTCGTTGACCGTGGCGCGCAGGCTGTCGACGGTGGCGGCAATCTGTTGCGTGGAGGATTGGGTGCGTTGCGACAGGCTGCGCACCTCGTCGGCCACCACCGCGAAACCACGGCCCTGTTCCCCGGCGCGAGCGGCTTCGATGGCGGCATTGAGGGCCAAAAGATTGGTCTGCTCGGCCACGCCACGAATGGTATCGACCACCAGTTGGATCTGTTGCCCCTGTTCGCTGACCCGCCCCAGTGCGGCGGCGGTTTCGTTGAGGCGCTGGTTGAGCTGCTGGATGCTGGCCGTGGTGCGTTGGCTGTCGCGGCTGCTGTCGGTGGCGATGCGGCGGGTCTGCTGGGCGCTATCGGAGGCCTGTTCACAACTCTTCGCCACGCCCTGGGAGGTGGCGGCCAGTTGTGTTGCGGCGGCAGCGATCTGGCTGATCTGCATCTGCTGGGCTTCGACTTCGCCCAGGGCGCCGCTGGAGTGGGTATTGAGGGTGCGTACGGCGTCGCTCAACTGCAACGTTTCGTGGTCCACCCCCAGCAGGCTGTTGCGCAGCTGCACCACGGCGACGTTGAGGGCGGTGCTGATGGCCGCCAGTTCATCGCGTCCTTGCACTGGCACTTGCAAGCTGAGATTGCCGTCGCGCAGGGCTTCGGCCAGCAGGGTGATGCCGCTGGCGCTGCGCCGGATCGACGATTGCAGGCAAACAAAAAGATACAGCGCCGCCAGCAGCAGGCAGCCCAGTACCGTTGCTACCAGGGTGAACTGGCGAATCGCCGAACCGTGGTAGTGGTCCAGCCGCGTATCCAGTGCCACCAGTGACTGTTGCCGCAGGGTCGCCAGGTCGGCGAGGAGGGCGTCCATGTGTTTCTCGAAGTCTTCGGGCTTGAGATTGATGGAACCGCCGAACACGCCGTCATCCAACACTTTCAGGCCGGCATCCAAGTGCTTGAGGCTGCCCTGGTATTGTCCGGCCCAGGTTTGCAGATCGCTGGGCAGGCGGGTTTCCAGCAGCGCTCCGGTCTTGACCAACTGGTCCCGGGCGTCGCCGATACGGCTGCGCAGGTCCCGCAGTTGCAGGCGACTCTGCAACGTGAACTGGCCTGATACCACGGAAGCTTGTCCAACGCTGGCCAGGCGACCGACCCGTTCGATCAGGTCCGGCGTCTGCTGAGTGGAAATCTGCGTCAGCAAATACGTTTCCAGCCAGGAGGCGAGGGTCAGGCGGTTGTCCATGACCATCTGCTCGCGCAAGGCTTGCAGGGCGCTGAGGGCAGCGGTGAAGCGGTCGTAGCCATCCGGCCACCAGCCCACGCTGCCCAGGCTCTTCGAATCCAGGCCGTTGAGGCTGGTTTGCAGGGCTTGATAGCGGGCGAGGGTATCGGCCTCGGCCCCTTCGGTTTGCAGGGCGTTGCCCAGGTCACTGGCGGCCTGGGTAAGGGCCGGTTGCACTGCGTCATACGCCGCCATGGCGGCCAGCGTCGCGGGTGTCGGCTGCCGATTGGTTTCGGTGGCGCGCCAGCGGGCGGCGCGGTTGCGCTGGGCGGTGAGCAGGTTGTCCAGGTTATCCAGGGCCAGCAATTGGCGCACCCCGGCGCGTTCCCCGGAAATCAGGCTGAGTTTGTCGCGATAGTCCTGGCCGATGAGCCACAGGCTGCCCATGAGCGGCAGGATAAAAAGCAGGAACAGCAATTGGAATTTGCGGGCGAAGCCGAAATGCCCCAACAACCTGATTCCCGGTGATAGAAAAGCCTGCATGCCCATACTCCCCTGAACACCCTTGCACTATTTTTGTGCGTTTTCTACACAAGTGCTGAAACAGGTGCCCTTTTAAAAGGCCTCGAAAGTTTGTCCAAATCGGCTCGGTAGGCCAGCTCTGTAGCGAAACTTCCCATTCTCGGTCCCCTTTGTAAGGAGCCGCGTTGTAGGCCATTAACAAGGCAAGATTCAGACCATGGCGTAGGGCTATCACCTTGGATTTCGGCAATTTTTCGAGGTCGATAGCTAGCTAAGGGGATAGCCTTGCTGCACCGAAAAATGGCACATTGACGCACCTGCCCGTGTGCACCCTCTGTCGTATGGAAACTCCCATGGCTATCAGCAATACCCAGGCCGAGACCCCAGCCGTTGCCGCCACTGCGCAAAGCAGCCCGTTGGTCATGCGGATCATCGGTGCCGTGGCGCTGGCGCACCTGATCAATGACTTGATCCAGGCCGTGCTGCCCTCGATTTATCCAATGCTCAAGGATAGCTATGGCCTGACGTTCACGCAGGTTGGCTTGATCACGCTGACGTTCCAGTTGACCGCCTCTTTGTTGCAGCCTTGGGTCGGCTATCACACTGACCGGCACCCCAAGCCCTGGCTGCTGCCGGCTGGGACGGTGTGCACGCTGATCGGCATCGTGATGATGTCCATGGTCGGCAGTTTTGCCTTGATCCTGTTGGCGGCGGCGTTGATCGGGATAGGCTCGTCGACCTTTCATCCGGAAGCGTCGCGGGTGGCGCGATTGGCCTCGGGCGGCCGCTACGGGCTGGCGCAATCGACGTTCCAGGTGGGTGGTAACGCCGGCTCAGCCTTCGGCCCGCTGCTGGCGGCGGCGATCATCATTCCCTATGGGCAAGGCAATGTGGCCTGGTTCGGGTTGTTCGCCCTGTTTGCGCTGTTCGTGCTGTACCGCATCAGCCGTTGGTACGCCAACCACCTGAACCTGTTCAAACTCAAGCAAGGCCAGGCGGCCACGCATGGCCTATCCAAGGGACGGGTCTTGAGTGCGCTGGTGGTGCTGGGGCTGCTGGTGTTTTCCAAGTATTTCTACATGGCCAGTTTCACCAGCTATTTCACGTTCTATCTGATCGAGAAGTTCGACCTGTCGGTGGCCTCTTCGCAGTTGCACCTGTTCCTGTTTCTCGGGGCGGTGGCGGCGGGGACCTTCTTCGGTGGACCGATTGGCGACAGGATCGGGCGCAAGGCGGTGATCTGGTTCTCGATCCTCGGCGTGGCACCGTTCACCCTGATCCTGCCTCATGTCGACCTGTTGTGGACCAGCATCCTCAGCGTGGTCATCGGCTTCATCCTGGCCTCGGCGTTCTCGGCCATCGTGGTGTATGCCCAGGAACTGGTACCGGGCAATGTCGGGATGATCGCCGGTGTGTTCTTCGGGCTGATGTTCGGTTTCGGCGGGATTGGCGCCGCGCTGCTGGGGCACCTGGCGGACATCCGTGGCATCGAGTATGTGTACTGGTTGTGCTCGTTCCTGCCGTTGTTCGGGGTGTTGGCGATTTTCTTGCCTAGGACTCGAAAGGCTTGAGGCGAGAAGATCCATGTAGCTGAGCCGACGCCTTCGCGAGCAAGCCCGCTCCCACATGGGTTGGTGGGTGTTCTCGGCCATCTGCACACGACACAAAAACCTGTGGGAGCGAGCTTGCTCGCGAAGGCGTCGGCACATCCTGTATCAATGCAAACCGACCCAACGCCTTCGGAGCAAGCCCGCCGATCAACACGGCTTTTTCTTCGAGCGGAACTCCCGCTCCTCATGCCTGCGATTCACCCCTCAAGGACGGTAGATACTGGCCTGGATGGCGCCAGGGTATTGCTTG
>NZ_JAHBCZ010000062.1:0-23127 GCF_019956035.1 Pseudomonas sp. A-RE-22 | reverse complement strand
CCGTGCTTCGATGAACTGAAGCCCAACACCTTCGAAACTTACTTAACTCATTGAATCTCAAGGAGTTTTCCGTTTCGACTGCGCCGGAAGTGGGGCGAATTATAGACTTCCAGAATCTGCCGTCAACCCCTATTTACGCTTTTCTATCAATAAGTTGCGCAACACGGGCAAACCCGCTGCTTTTGTCCTTAAGAACCTCCCTCTATATAGAAGAGAAGACTCAAAGAACCCCCGCCTCTCTGAACGCCGTCACCGCTGCTTGGTCCAGCCCCAACACTCGCTGCAGGACCTCCAGCGTATGCTCCCCTAATAAAGGGGGCGCATTGCGATATTCCACCGGCGTCTCGGAGAGTCGAATCGGACTCGCCACCTGAGGCACGCTACCAGCCAGTACGTGAGGCAATTCCATCGCCAATCCACGTGCCTGCACCTGGGGATCGGCAAACACCTGGGCAAGATCGTTGATTGGCCCACACGGCACACCCGCCTGCTCCAACTGAACCACCCACTCGGCTGTAGTCTTGAACACCGTCGCCTGACGAATCAACGGAATCAACACCGCCCGATTCGCCACCCGCAGCTTGTTTGTGGCAAAACGCGGGTCATCAGCCCACTGCGGTTGACCGGCAACCTCAGCGAATTTTCGGAACTGGCCGTCGTTACCCACCGTAAGGATGAAATCGCCATCGGCCGTAGGAAAATCCTGATAAGGCACGATGTTCGGATGTGCATTGCCCAGCCGTTTCGGCGCGTTGCCCGTGGTCAGGTAGTTCATCGCCTGATTGGCCAGGCAAGCCACTTGAACATCCAGCAAGGCCATATCGATGTGCTGCCCGCCGCCGGCATGATCACGATGCGCCAGCGCCGCCAAAATAGCAGCAGTCGAATACAGCCCCGTGAGGATATCCGTCAGCGCGACCCCCACCTTCACCGGCCCCGCACCCTCATCGCCCTCAGGGCGACCGGTCAGGCTCATCAAGCCCCCCAGCCCCTGAATCATGAAGTCATACCCAGCACGCTTGGCATAAGGGCCGGTCTGGCCAAACCCAGTGATTGAGCAGTAGATCAATTGCGGATTGATCGCCTTTAGCGACTCATAGTCCAGACCATAAGCCGCCAGCCCGCCAACCTTGAAGTTTTCGATCAGGATGTCGGACTTGGCCGCCAGCTCTCGCACCAGCCGCTGCCCCTCCGGACGCGTGAAATCGATGGTCACCGACTGCTTGTTGCGATTGGCCGACAGATAATAAGCAGCCTCGGTCGTGTTCTCGCCTCGGGCATCCTTCAGGAAAGGCGGCCCCCAGGCGCGGGTGTCGTCACCATTGCCGGGACGCTCGACCTTGATGACATCAGCCCCCAGGTCCGCCAGGATCTGTCCGGCCCACGGCCCGGCCAGGACCCTCGATAAATCCAATACCCGCAGATGCGAAAGCGCGCCCATGGACGTTCCCCTATTAATAGAACGCCTGGATACCGGTTTGCGCACGCCCCAGGATCAGCGCATGAACATCGTGGGTGCCTTCGTAGGTGTTTACGACTTCCAGGTTCACGAGATGACGAGCGACGCCAAACTCATCGGAAATACCGTTGCCACCCAGCATGTCCCTCGCCATGCGAGCGATATCCAGGGATTTGCCGCAGGAGTTGCGCTTCATGATCGAGGTGATCTCGACCGCCGCCGTGCCCTCATCTTTCATACGTCCAAGACGTAGGCATCCCTGCAGGGCCAGCGTGATTTCGGTCTGCATGTCGGCCAGCTTCTTCTGAATCAACTGATTGGCAGCCAGCGGACGCCCAAACTGTTGGCGGTCCAGCGTGTACTGGCGAGCGGTATGCCAGCAGAACTCAGCGGCCCCCAAGGCGCCCCAGGAGATGCCGTAGCGCGCCGAGTTCAGGCAAGTAAAAGGGCCCTTCAGGCCACGGACATCCGGGAAGATGTTCTCTTCTGGAACGAATACGTTGTCCATCACGATTTCGCCAGTGATCGAGGCGCGCAACCCGACCTTGCCGTGAATGGCCGGCGCACTCAGGCCCTTCCAGCCCTTCTCGAGCACGAAGCCGCGGATATCGCCGGCGTCGTCCTTACCCCAGACGACAAAGACGTCGGCGATCGGACTGTTGGTGATCCACATTTTGCTACCCGTCAGGCTGTAGCCGCCCTCCACTTTGCGCGCCCGGGTAATCATCGCGCCCGGGTCGGAACCATGGTTCGGCTCGGTCAGCCCAAAGCAACCGATCCATTCACCAGACGCCAGCTTCGGCAGATACTTCTGTTTTTGCGCCTCGGTACCGAATTCATTGATCGGCACCATGACCAGCGAGGACTGCACGCTCATCATCGAGCGATAACCGGAATCGACGCGCTCGACTTCACGAGCGATCAGGCCATAGCTGACGTAGTTCAGCCCACTGCCACCGTACTGCTCAGGAATGGTTGCCCCCAGCAGGCCGATCTCACCCATCTCGCGGAAAATCGCCGGGTCGGTCTTCTCATGACGAAACGCTTCCAGCACCCGCGGCGCGAGCTTCTGCTGGGCGAACTGCTCAGCAGTGTCGCGGATCATGCGTTCTTCTTCGGTGAGCTGCTGATCCAGCAACAATGGATCGATCCAGTTGAAGCTCGCTTTACCGGCCATGAAAGAGTCCTCGCCAATTAAATGAAAATCGTGGATTGATCCTAGGCGCGCTTTCCTACAAGGGCAAACGAGGATTGCGCACTATCTTGTGCTAATTTCTCACTCCGTAAACGCCATAAACCCCGTTTATGTCGATATTGAGTGAGGCTTGCGTACATGCGCCGTAAAATCCCCAGCACCACCGCCCTGATCAGTTTCGAGGCTGCCGCACGTCATGAGAGCTTCACCAAGGCTGCGCACGAGCTTTCTCTTACGCAGGGCGCGATCTGCCGACAAATCGCCAGCCTGGAAGACTTCCTCAGCGTGGAGCTTTTCCGACGCTCGCGTCGAGGCGTCAAACTGACCGAAGCCGGCCTTTCCTACAGCCGTCGAGTCGCCACCCAACTGGATGCCGTCGAGCGCGACGCTCTTTCAGTGATGGGACACACCGGTGCGAACGTGATCGAACTGGCCGTGGTTCCAACCTTCGGTACTCAATGGCTGCTACCACGCCTCAAGGATTTCCAGCAGCAGCATCCGGAAGTCACCGTCAACCTGACCAACCGCACAAGGCCCTTTCTCTTTGCGGACACAGAGTTTGACGCCGCCATCTATTTTGGTGATGCGGACTGGTCCGGTACCGAATCCCACAAACTGATGGGCGAAAATCCGATGCCGGTATGCAGCCCTACCTTACTGGGAGATCGGACGAGCCTGACACCAGAGGCCATCGCCGAATTGCCCTTGCTCCAACAGACCACTCGCCCGTATGCATGGCGCCAGTGGTTCAATGCCCAGAACCTGAACATTGCACGAGACCTGACAGGCCCGCGTTATGAACTATTCTCCATGCTTGCCCAAGCGGCCATGCACGACATGGGCATTGCGCTGATTCCGCCCTTCCTGATCCAGCGCGAGCTGGCAGAGAAACGACTGGTCGTGGCCAACCGTAGCGCGCTATCGAGCATCAAGGCCTACTACCTGATGATTCCAGAGCGAAAGGTCGAATCCGCCTCTCTTCGAGCTTTTCGCGATTGGCTAGTGAAGCAGGCCACTAGCTATCTCCTTGATTAAAAAGGAAAAGCCTAAGGCTTACTTAGGTAGTCAACTAACAAAGGTCGCTACAGATATAAGTTTATGTCGCATTCAGTCAATCTGTTATGAAGCCCGTGCAGTAGTCTCCAAAGCGTTTAAATACATGGCTTTGAGCCATATTGTGCAGCGCATCAGGGCCTATTCACCTGGCCGATGGGAAAAGTTGTCAATTTGAACCTGAATCCTTGGAAAGCACGGCCTACAAGGGATGCCGATCGATAATTGCGACATTCGGTCACAGGGTGACTTGTAGTTAATTTTCCGTCACCCGTCATAATCCCTTGAAGGGCTGAATTTTCGCCTGCAAAATGCCGCGCCCCGCCTGGTTTGGCGGGATCGTGCTGATCGGCCGCCCCAGCCGCACCATCCGAAGTGCCTGGGTTTACTCAATAAGATCACGCAGGAGATTTGACGTGCACATTGGTGTTCCCCTCGAAACCCAAACGGGTGAAACACGGGTTGCTGCTACCCCGGAAACCATCAAGAAGCTGATTGGCCAAGGCCATAAAGTCACTGTTCAAAGCGGCGCCGGCATCAAGGCCAGCGTTATCGACAGTGCCTATGAGGCGGCGGGCGCAACCATTGGCAGTGCCAGTGATGCATTCGGGGCCGAGCTGATTCTCAAGGTGGTTGCCCCCAGCGACAGCGAACTGACGCTGATCAAGAGCGGCACCGTTCTGGTGGGCATGCTCAATCCGTTCAACAACGAAACCATCGCCAAGCTGGCCGAATGCGGCATCACCGCTTTCGCCCTTGAGGCCGCGCCACGTACCTCCCGCGCCCAAAGCCTGGATGTGCTGTCGTCTCAAGCGAACATTGCCGGCTATAAAGCCGTACTGTTGGCCGCCCACCACTACCCGCGCTTCATGCCGATGCTGATGACCGCCGCAGGCACCGTGAAAGCGGCGCGCGTGCTGATTCTCGGCGCGGGCGTGGCCGGGTTGCAGGCGATTGCCACGGCCAAGCGTCTGGGCGCGGTGATCGAAGCCTCGGATGTGCGTCCGGCGGTCAAGGAACAAATCGAATCCCTCGGCGCCAAGTTCGTCGACGTGCCTTACGAAACCGACGAAGAACGTGAATGCGCCGTCGGCGTCGGTGGTTACGCCCGGCCGATGCCGGCCAGCTGGATGCAGCGCCAGGCCCAAGCGGTGCACGAGCGCGCCAAGCAGGCGGACATCGTCATCACCACCGCATTGATTCCGGGCCGCAAGGCACCGACGCTGCTGAGCGCCGAAACCGTCGCGCAGATGAAACCCGGCTCGGTGGTCATCGATCTCGCGGCAGCCCAGGGCGGTAACTGCCCGCTGACCGTGGCCGATCAGGTGGTTGTCGAGAATGGCGTGACCATTTGCGGTCCGACCAACCTGGCCGGTGAAGTCGCGGCTGACGCTTCGGCGCTGTACGCCCGCAACCTGCTGGACTTCCTGAAGCTGGTCTTCACCAAGGAAGGTCAGTTCGACGTGAACCTGGAAGACGACATCGTTGCCGCGTGCCTGATGTGCCGCGACGGCCAAGTCATCCGCAAAAACGCCTAAGCAGGGATTCAGACAATGGAAGAGCTTATCTCCCCCGGTATCTACAACCTGATCATCTTCGTGCTGGCGATTTATGTCGGTTATCACGTGGTCTGGAACGTAACACCCGCGCTGCACACGCCGTTGATGGCGGTAACCAACGCCATTTCGGCGATCGTGATCGTCGGCGCCATGCTCGCTGCCGCGCTGACCGTAACGCCTCTGGGCAAGACCATGGGCACCCTCGCCGTGGCCCTGGCCGCGGTCAACGTATTCGGTGGCTTCCTGGTGACGCGCCGCATGCTTGAGATGTTCAAGAAAAAAGCCCCGAAAGCCGCAAAAGAAGAGGCGCCCAAGTAATGAGCATGAACCTGGTAACGACGCTCTACCTGATCGCGTCGATCTGCTTCATCCAGGCCCTCAAAGGCCTGTCGCACCCCACCACGTCACGCCGAGGCAACCTGTTCGGCATGCTCGGCATGGCGCTGGCGGTGCTTACCACTGTGGGCCTCATCTATAAGCTGGGCGCTGAGCTAGCGACAGCCGGCATCGGCTACGTCATCGTCGGCCTGCTGATCGGCGGCACCGCTGGCTCGATCATGGCCAAGCGCGTCGAGATGACCAAGATGCCGGAGCTGGTGGCGTTCATGCACAGCATGATCGGCCTGGCGGCGGTGTTCATTGCTGTCGCAGCGGTCGTCGAGCCGCAATCCCTGGGCATCGTCAAGCAACTGGGTGATTCGATTCCGGCGGGTAACCGCCTGGAGCTGTTCCTCGGCGCAGCCATTGGTGCAATTACCTTCTCCGGTTCGGTGATCGCGTTCGGCAAGCTCTCGGGCAAGTACAAGTTCCGTCTGTTCCAGGGCGCACCGGTACAGTTTGGTGGTCAGCACAAGCTCAACCTGATCCTGGGCCTGGCAACGCTGGGCCTGGGCCTGACCTTTATGTTCACCGGTAACCTCGGCGCGTTCGCCTTGATGCTGGCCCTGGCGTTTGTCCTGGGCGTGCTGATCATCATCCCGATCGGCGGCGCGGACATGCCGGTGGTGGTCTCGATGCTCAACAGTTATTCCGGTTGGGCCGCAGCAGGTATCGGTTTCTCGCTGAATAACTCGATGCTGATCATTGCCGGTTCGTTGGTGGGTTCGAGCGGTGCGATCCTCTCGTACATCATGTGCAAGGCGATGAACCGTTCGTTCTTCAACGTGTTGCTCGGCGGTTTCGGCAACACAGCAGATGCTGCTGGCCCGGCCGGTTCGAAAGAAGCCCGCCCGGTGAAATCCGGTTCGGCTGACGACGCGACCTTCCTGCTGACCAACGCCGACACGGTGATCATCGTGCCGGGCTATGGCTTGGCGGTGGCACGAGCGCAGCACGCGCTGAAAGAGCTGACCGAGAAGCTGACCCACCACGGCGTGACCGTCAAATACGCGATCCACCCGGTGGCCGGTCGCATGCCCGGGCACATGAACGTCCTGCTGGCCGAGGCCGAAGTGCCTTACGACCAGGTGTTCGAGATGGAAGACATCAACTCCGAGTTCGGCCAGGCCGACGTGGTGCTGGTACTGGGCGCCAACGACGTGGTCAACCCGGCGGCGAAGAACGATCCGAAGTCGCCGATTGCCGGCATGCCGATCCTCGAGGCCTTCAAGGCCAAGACCATCATCGTCAACAAGCGCTCGATGGCCAGCGGCTATGCCGGCCTGGACAACGAGCTGTTCTATCTCGACAAGACCATGATGGTGTTCGGTGACGCCAAGAAGGTCATTGAAGACATGGTCAAAGCAGTGGAATAACACTCACGGCTTCGCCATCAACGCCCCGACTCGTCGGGGCGTTTTGATTTGTATCAAGGCCGAACGTTACCGATCCGGTAATAATGTTTTGCCTGAAACACCCGTAATAGAGGCCTTAAATGCGACCTTTGTAGCGGGTCGGGCACCGCGCGAATTCACTAGACTGCGCATCTTGCTTTCCAGCCCGAGATAACAACCTATGTACCGTGATCGCATCCGCTTGCCTTCGTTATTGAATAAAGTGATGAGCGCTGCCGAAGCAGCCTTGTTGATTCAGGACGGCATGACCGTCGGCATGAGCGGCTTTACCCGCGCCGGAGAAGCGAAAGCAGTGCCCCACGCCCTGGCTGAGCGCGCCAAGGTCACTCCGCTGAAAATCAGCCTGATGACAGGGGCGAGCCTGGGTAACGATCTCGACAAGGAACTCACCGAGGCCGGCGTGCTGGCGCGGCGTATGCCATTCCAGGTCGACAGCACGTTGCGCAAGGCGATCAACGCAGGCGAGGTGATGTTCATCGACCAGCATCTCTCGGAAACCGTTGAACAATTGCGCAACGGCCAGCTCAAGCTGCCCGACATTGCCGTGATCGAAGCGGTGGCCATCACCGAGCAAGGGCATATCGTACCGACCACATCGGTAGGTAACTCGGCCAGTTTCGCCATCTTCGCCCGGCAAGTGATCATCGAGATCAACATGGCCCACAACCCGAACCTGGAAGGGCTGCACGACATCTATATCCCGACTTATCGCCCGACCCGCACCCCAATCCCCCTGGTGAAAGTCGACGACCGTATTGGCAGCCTCGCTATCCCGATCCCGCCGGAAAAAATTGCCGCCATTGTCATCACCAACCAAGGGGACTCGCCTTCGACCGTCGCGTCACCGGACAGCGACACCCAGGCCATCGCCGATCATCTGATCGACTTCTTCAAGCAGGAAGTTGCGGCTGGGCGCATGACCAACAAGCTCGGGCCGTTGCAGGCCGGGATTGGCAACATCGCCAACGCCGTGATGTGCGGGCTGATCGATTCCCCGTTCGAAGACCTGACCATGTATTCCGAGGTTCTGCAGGACTCGACATTTGACTTGATCGACGCTGGCAAGCTGAGCTTCGCCTCCGGCAGCTCTATCACCCTGTCGAGCCGACGCAACGCCGATGTATTCGGAAATCTGGAAAGGTATAAGGACAAACTGGTCCTGCGCCCACAGGAGATCTCCAATCATCCCGAGGTCGTCCGCCGCCTGGGCATCATCGGTATCAATACCGCGCTGGAGTTCGACCTGTACGGCAACGTCAACTCCACCCATATCTGCGGCACTCGGATGATGAATGGCATTGGCGGTTCGGGGGATTTCGCCCGCAACGCCCACTTGGCGATTTTCGTTACCAAGTCGATTGCCAAGGGCGGTGCCATTTCCAGTGTCGTACCGATGGTCAGCCATGTGGACCATACCGAGCACGATGTCGACATCCTGGTGACCGAGATCGGCCTGGCCGACCTGCGCGGCCTGGCGCCAAGGGAGCGGGCACGAGTGGTCATCGACAACTGCGTGCACCCGTCCTACCGCCAAGCTCTGAATGATTATTTCGAAGCAGCCTGCGCCCTGGGTGGACATACCCCGCACATCCTGCGCGATGCACTGAGTTGGCACGTCAACCTCGAAGAGACCGGGCGCATGTTGGCCGTCTGATACAGCTGGATCACCGCTATCGCAAATACAGTTTTGATTGAAGGCCGTCACCCGAGCCTGACTCGACAAAAACTGTACTGCTGTACCGGTGTTTTCTTACAGTCTTTTCCCACAAAACTTCTGTCAACCACCTAAAACGCACCATTACTGTGCAGATAGGTACAGTTGCCTCAATATTGACCAGTACACCGCTCTTTAACAGTTAACTGGTCTCTCACAATACAGGTGAACTGTATCTAGAGAGACTGGCCAAACGAGAGGATCATGGGCACCAGTTAAACCACTACCTAATCCCGCCACAAGCGGAAGGATGTCAACCATGGAACGTACACTCAGTTCCGAGCTGTTTTTCGAAGACAAAGCTGAAAAAAACCAGGCTTCCCTGCCTCTTCGCGTTATCGCTAACCTGATGTTGTGGCAGCGCCGCATCGCCAGCCGCCACCAACTGGCTCGTCTGGATTCGCGCCTGCTGGCTGACGCCGGTATCAGCGAAGCACAACGTTACGAAGAGCTGAGCAAGCCGTTCTGGCGCTAACTCAGCGTCGCTGGCCCTGACCCACCGGGTCCACCGCCAGCACCGAATTGAACAAACAAGACCCGTCGCGGGAAACCGCGACGGGTCTTGTCGTTTCCGGCCCTGTTTTTTGGAAGACCGGAGAGATATAACAGTTTCAAGAATATTAAAAACATACCAGTACAGTTCATCTTGAGCCGTAGCTCCCAATGCGGGCATCATGCTGCCGATGACCGTCGCAAAGGGCTGTCACCCAAGGCGTTCTGTCCTAATATCGATGCGAACGTGGCGAAGCGAGTCGAGCATGCGTCTCCTCTTCCAGCTACACGCACCGGTATCCTCATCCTTCAAGGAGTTTTCTCATGATCCGTCTCCGCCTGCTCAGCGCAGTTGCCCTGCTGGCCGTAGCCGCCCACTCCAACGCCAGCAGCTTTATCGTCACCACTGACTCCATTGTCGGCGCACTCAAGGCCACGTCCGACGTGACCTCCGATGCAACCTCATCACTGCGGGACAACAAGATCGTTCAGGCCGCCCGTGATGATGCCGCCAGCTTCGTGGCCAGCGAAGGCGCCATCCGTGGTGTGAAACTGGAAAGTGCCCTGGATTACATCCGCCAGCAGGCACCGCAGCTCAACGCCACCGATGCGCAGCTGGCCCAGGCCATCCTGGTAATCTGATGCAACATGAAACATCGGGCACCCAATGGTGTTCCGATGTTTCAGCGCTGGCTCTGGCCCGCAGGTTTGCGCTAGCCTTCAGGCTCGCCATCAACCGTCGAGTCCCATGCGCTTTTACTCAGATCTGTTCATCGCGTCTTTCTTCGTAGTTTTTTGCTGGTCTGTTCCGGCCCATGCCTTCGATGTGTCCACCCAGCAAGTGGTGGTCAGCGTCTATGCCACGAGCATGGTGACCTCCGCGCCCTTCGACCATAAACTGATCGTCGCCGCTCACGATGACGCCGCGGCCTTCATTGCCAGCGACGGGCAGTTGCGAGGTGCACAGCTGGAATCGGCCTTGGATTACCTGCGCCGGACCCAGCCAAAACTTCACGTCAGCGACCTTGAACTGGCACAGGCAATTCTCGTCCAATAGTTATCCTTATTTCTCCGGAGTCGTTCCATGCGTAGCCCGCTGATTGCTGCCGCCCTAGGCCTGCTGGTGTTGGCCGATGTGGCCCAGGCACATACCCTGGTAGCCACCAGTAACATCATCGTTCGCGCTTCTCAGCGCACGATTGATTTCACTTCCGACACCACCACCTCCATCCGTGATTCGAAAATCGTCCGCGAAGCCCACGACGATGCAGCCAGTTTTGTCGCCAGCAATGGTGAAATTCGTGGCGCTCATCTCGAGGCCGCCTTCGACACCTTGCGCACCCGCGTGCCGGAAGCCCGCGACGCCAGTGACCAGGTTCTCGCCGAAGCCATCCTCGCATTGTGAGGCGGTTCGCCGCCTGGCTGGCGGCCGGGGTCTTGCTGCTCACGGGCAGCATGGCCCAGGCCGGCCTGCGACTGCACCTCAACGTCGAAGGACTGAGCCCGGCGCAACAGCAGGCCAGCCAGGCGCTGCTCGATGAAGCCATGCAGGCGCTGCCGCCGCGCTTCATCGAGCGGCTGGACCGACGCATCGATGTCGGCTGGACCGACCAGATGCCGGCCAACGCCTACGGCCAGGCCTCGCTGGTGTCGCAACTGGACCTCAATAGCAACCTGCTCGACAGCCTTGTCGACGGCAGCGCCGCGACGCAAAAGACCCGTCGCCCCCATGGCACCGTACGACGGGAAATGCTCGCCACCGTTTTGCACGAACTGACCCACATTTATGACCGCTCGCGTCTCTGGCCAGATCCCGAGCGGGCGCTGATCCAGCGTTGCACTCGACGCAACAGCAGCGCCGGGTTGATCGGTCTTCCCGATGAATGCCGGGGCCAGAACGACCGCCGCTTCACCCTCAGCGATGATCCGCGCTTGCTGGACCTCGCCGGCTGGCCGCAATACGTCGGCCGTCGCGGAGAGCGGGAACAGCACAACCGCCAGGTCGCCCGCAGCCCGGACCTCTATGAAACGAGCAGCCCCAAGGAGTTCGTCGCGGTCAATATGGAGTACTTTCTCCTCGACCCGAGCTACGCCTGCCGACGTCCCGCCCTGTATCGCTATTACCAGGAACACTTCGGCTGGGCACCCGCCGCCAAGGACACCTGCGCCAAATCGTTCGCGTTCCTCAATGCCGGCAACGACTTCGCCAAGACACCGCTGGGCAAGGTCGATCCAGAACGGGTCTATGCCATTGATTACCTGCTGGCCGAAGCCAACCAGAACTGGGTGAGCCGCTGGGGCCACAGCATGCTCCGGCTGGTGATCTGCGCACCAGGTCGCCCACGTGGCCCGGACTGCCGACTGGATCTGGACCAACACCTGGTGCTGTCGTACCGCGCCTTCGTCGGCGATGTGCAGCTATCGAGTTGGGACGGGCTGGTCGGCAAATACCCGTCGCGCCTGTTCGTATTGCCGTTGGCCCAGGTGATCGATGAATACACCAAGACCGAACTGCGCAGCCTGGCATCGGTGCCGCTGAACCTATCGCGCACCGAGATCGAGGAAACGGTCGAGCACGCCGCCGAAATGCATTGGAGCTACGACGGCAACTATTACTTCCTGTCCAACAACTGCGCCGTGGAAAGCTTGAAGCTGTTGCGCAGCGGCAGCAATAACGAGCAGCTCAAGGGCCTGGACAGCATCATGCCCAACGGCTTGCTGGAAGTCCTCAAGGGCCGGGGCCTGGCGGATACCAGCGTGCTGGATGATCCCAAGGAAGCCCTGCGCCTGGGCTACCGCTTCGACTCATTCCGCGAGCGATACCAGGCGATGTTCGATGTGCTGAAGAAGTATCTGCCGATCAAGCAACAAACGGTGGAAGACTGGCTGGCCCTGGACGCCGCCGAACGCCGCGTCTGGTTCGAACAGGCCGACCTGCGCACCAGCGCGGCGCTGTTGCTGCTGGAACAGGCCAGTTATCGTCGGCAACTGTTGTTGGCCCAGGATGAAGTCAAACAACGTTATCTCGGAGCCCGTGAATTGCAGAATGGCGGCATGGAAAGGGCTAATGCAACGCTGCAGCAGATCCTCGCCAACAGCGGCTTCCTGAGCCGTCCGGCCGAACTGCTGGGCAGCAGCGGCTATGGCTTGCCGCAACCCAGCGAGTGGCAACGCTTGGAGTCGGAAAGCAGCTTGCGCCAGAAACAGCTTCAAACGCTGACAGGTGACCTGGACAAGGAAGTCCGGGCATTGCTTGAGCCGAGTCGCGCCGCTGAAATTGCTGCCAGCGAGGCCAATGTGAAAGCGATCGGCGAGCATTTGCGCAGACTGCACAAGGCCGGGGGCGGGTTGGAATTGCCCTGACGTGCACTGCTTGAAGCGATAACAAAAAGGGGTCCAGAACCAAGTTCTGAACCCCTTTTTTCATGCTGCAGGAGGATCAACAATCAGCTGACACGCGCCTTGCGCACACCATCGGCCAGGGCGGCACACAAGCTCAACACGCCATCGATTGCCTGTTCCGACGTATCGGCATTGGCGATATGGTCGATCAGCGCCGAGCCAACCACCACACCATCAGCCAATCGTGCGATGGCCGCAGCCTGCTCCGGCGTACGGATACCGAAACCAATGCTGATCGGCAAATCGGTGTGGCGACGCAAGCGCGCCACGGCTTCTTCCACATGCTCCAGCGTCGCGGCACCGGCACCGGTCACACCCGCCACCGATACGTAATATACAAAGCCGGAACTACCATTGAGCACCGTTGGCAAACGCATGTCGTCGGTGGTTGGCGTGGTCAGGCGGATGAAGTCCAGGCCTGCTGCCTGGGCCGGTTCGCACAGTTCGCTGTTGTGCTCGGGCGGCATGTCCACAACGATCAGGCCATCCACACCAGATTCCAGCGCCTCGCCAATGAAACGCTGCACGCCATAACGGTGGATCGGGTTGAAGTAGCCCATCAGCACCAACGGCGTCTCGCTGTTGTCTTTGCGGAACTCACGAACCATCTGCAGGGTTTTCGCCAGGTTCTGCTGGGCGCCCAAGGCACGAATGTTCGCCAACTGGATCGCCGGACCGTCGGCCATCGGGTCGGTGAACGGCATGCCCAGCTCGATGACATCGGCACCGGCCGCTGGCAGGCCCTTGAGGATTGCCAGCGAGGTGTCGTAGTCCGGGTCGCCAGCCGTGACGAAAGTCACCAGGGCGGCGCGGTTCTGTTCCTTGAGTTCGGCAAAACGGGTTTGCAGGCGGCTCATCAGTGTTTCTCCTGCTGGGACTGTTCCATGTGGTGCATCACGGTTTGCATGTCTTTGTCGCCACGGCCGGACAGGTTGACCACCATCAGGTGATCCTTCGGCAGGTTCGGTGCGCGTTTGAACACTTCCGCCAGGGCATGGGCGCTTTCCAATGCAGGAATGATCCCTTCCAGTCGGCAGCATTTGTGAAAGGCTTCCAGAGCTTCGGCGTCGGTCACCGAGGTGTACTGGACGCGACCAATGTCGTGCAACCAGGCGTGTTCCGGACCGATGCCGGGGTAGTCGAGACCGGCGGAAATCGAATGGGCGTCGATGATCTGACCATCGTCGTCCTGCAACAGGAAGGTGCGGTTGCCGTGCAGTACACCGGGGACGCCGCCGTTCAGGCTCGCCGCATGCTTACCGGTCTCGATGCCATAACCGGCGGCTTCGACGCCGATGATCTCGACGCTCTTGTCGTCCAGGAACGGGTGGAACAGGCCCATGGCGTTGGAGCCACCGCCGATGCACGCCACCAGGCTGTCCGGCAGGCGACCTTCCTGGGCTTGCAACTGCTCGCGGGTTTCCTTGCCGATCACAGCCTGGAAGTCACGCACCATCGCCGGATACGGATGCGGGCCAGCCACGGTACCGATCAGGTAGAACGTGCTGTCGACGTTGGTGACCCAGTCGCGCAGGGCCTCGTTCATTGCATCTTTCAGGGTACCGGTGCCAGCGACCACCGGGATCACTTCAGCGCCCAGCAGCTTCATGCGAAACACGTTGGCCTGCTGGCGCTCGATGTCGGTGGTGCCCATGTAGATCACGCAATCGAGGCCAAAACGCGCGGCCACCGTGGCGGTGGCCACACCGTGCATGCCGGCGCCGGTCTCGGCGATGATGCGTTTCTTGCCCATGCGCCGCGCCAGCAGGATCTGGCCGATGCAGTTGTTGATCTTGTGTGCGCCGGTGTGGTTCAGCTCCTCACGCTTGAGATAGATCTTGGCACCGCCGCAGTATTCGGTCAGGCGCTCGGCGAAGTAGAGCGGGCTCGGACGTCCGACGTAGTCGCGCTGGAAGTAGGCCAATTCTTCGAGGAACGCCGGATCTTCCTTCGCCACTTCGTATTCGCGGGCCAGATCAAGGATCAGCGGCATCAGGGTTTCGGCCACATAGCGGCCACCGAACGCACCGAACAGGCCGTTGGCATCGGGACCGCTGCGCAGGTTGAAAGGGGTCGTAGGCTGGGTCATCGGGCGCTCCAAGCAAATGCGTTGAAAGACAATGAGGCTCACTCTACCCCTGACATCCGCCACTGAAAACCGATAAGATCGCCACAACCTGTCAGAAAAACTCACAGATAACATGAGCCACGACCTTCCCCCCCTCAACGCCTTGCGCGCCTTCGAGGCCACCGCCCGCTTGAACAGCGTAAGCCAGGCGGCCGAACAGCTGCACGTCACCCATGGCGCTGTAAGTCGACAGCTGAAGGTGCTGGAAGAGCATTTAGGTGTCAGCCTGTTCATCAAGGATGGACGCGGCTTGAAACTCACAGATGCCGGCATGCGTCTGCGCGATGCCAGCACTGACGCGTTCGAGCGGTTACGCAGCGTGTGCGCGGAGCTGACGCAAAGCACGGCCGATGCCCCGTTTGTCCTGGGCTGCTCGGGAAGCTTGCTGGCACGCTGGTTTATTCCCCGCCTGGGCAGGCTCAATGCCGACCTGCCTGACTTGCGCCTGCACCTGTCCGCCGGCGAGGGCGACCTGGACCCCCGGCGACCGGGACTGGACGCCTTGCTGGTATTCGCCGAACCACCCTGGCCGGCCGACATGCAGGTGTATGAACTGGTGAGCGAGCGGATCGGCCCCGTGATGAGCCCGCACTACGTCGGATTCGCCCGCTTGCAGGCCGCACCGACCAGCGCATTGCTGGACGAATCGTTGCTGCACACCACCTCCCGCCCACAGGCCTGGCCGACCTGGGCACAGCAAAACGACCTTGATCCCCGGGCATTGAAATTCGGGCAAGGATTCGAGCATCTGTATTATTTGCTGGAGGCCGCCGTAGCGGGGCTTGGCGTGGCGATCGCGCCCGAGCCGCTGGTGGCCGAGGACGTGCGTGCCGGTCGCCTGGTCGCGCCGTGGGGTTTCGATGAAACGGCGGCGCGACTGGCGTTGTGGCTACCCAAGCGAGCCGCAGATGGACGCGCTCGGCAATTGGCCCAGTGGCTCAGGCATGAGCTGAGCCAACCGACTCAGTCTCCGCGTTTGCACAGCAAGTAAGCAGCCAGCAAACCAAGCGCACCGACCGCGACGCCGGCCGTGGTCCATGGATGTTCCTGCGCGTAGTCGCGTGTGGCGATCCCGGTTTCACGGGTTTTCACCTTGACCTCTTCATACGCGTCGCTGAGCAGATGGCGAGAATGTTTCAGGGCGTTCTCGGCATTGGCCTTGAGCGACTTGAGGGTCTTACGCGACTCGTCCGAAGCGTCGTCCTTCAGGCTTTCCAACGACTTGAGCAGACTCTCGATCTCCGCTTCCATGCTTTGCAACGAGGCTTTGCGTAACGAATTGCTGGCCATGGTGGCTCTCTCCTGCAGTGGTTGAGTGGCGTGTGTGAATTGGGACTGCGGCCGTTTCTGAAAGTGCAGTAAATCTGAACTTCAGCGCGTAAACGGCGACACACGTATGACGAAAAATCGCTGCTAGGCTGTTAAAAACAACCAAGGAGAACCTCATGAGTGATCATCACACTTACAAAAAAGTCGAGCTGGTCGGTTCGTCTCCCACCAGCATTGAAGACGCCATCAATAATGCCCTGGCCGAGGCCAGCAAAAGCCTCAAGCACTTGGAGTGGTTCGAAGTCACGGAAACCCGCGGACACATTGAAAACGGCCGGGCCGCGCACTTTCAGGTCACCCTCAAAGTCGGGTTCCGGATTGTGAATAGCTGAGGAGCGATGAACTTGCACGCTGGCGGAGTGCCATAGGGAATGGCGATGCGCTATGGTATGCGCATTCTGTTTTGCCAATACCTGCCCTATTTGATCCGACCATGGAGTGCGAGCGATGAAAAAGTTGATGGTAGCCCTGGGTTTGCTGAGCCTTGCCGGTGGCGCGTTTGCGGCCGGCAAGCCCTGCGAAGAGCTGAAAAGCGAAATCGCAGCGAAGCTGGATGGCAAGGGCGTGTCAGGTTATTCGCTGGAAATCGTCGATAAGGGCGCAGCGGCTGACGGACAAAAAGTCGTCGGCACCTGTGAGGGCGGCACGAAAGAAATCGTCTATAAAAAATGATTCTTTTCGAACGTCAAAGCCGACGCAGTGCGTCGGCTTTTTTATGCGCGTCATTCAGCCTTTCATGACCTGCGCCAGCAACTCGTATGAGTGCAAACGATCGGCATGCTCATACAGGTCACTGGTGAAAATCAGCTCATCGGCCTGGGTTTGCTCAATCAGCACCTCCAGCTTGGCGCGAATCTTCTGCGGACCGCCGACCATGGCCAGCCCCAAGAAATCGCCAACCGCTTCTTTCTCATGGGGCAACCAGAGGCCGTTCATGGTTTCGACCGGCGGACGCTGCACCAGGCTCTGGCCGCGCATCAACGCCAGGATCCGCTGGTATACCGACGTCGCCAGGTAATCGGCCTGTTCATCCGTGTCCGCCGCCACCAGCGGCACGCCGAGCATCACATAAGGCTTGTCGAGCACCGCCGACGGCTTGAAGTGGTTGCGGTAGATGCGAATTGCCTCGTGCATGTAACGCGGTGCGAAATGGGAGGCGAATGCGTAGGGCAAACCGCGTTCACCGGCCAATTGCGCACTGAACAGGCTCGACCCCAGCAACCATACCGGCACATTGGTCCCGGTGCCGGGCATGGCGATGATGCGTTGGTCCGGGGTGCGCGGGCCGAGGTAGCGCATCAGCTCGGCCACGTCTTCAGGGAAATCGTCCGCGCTGCCGGAGCGCTCGCGACGCAGCGCCCGGGCAGTCATCTGGTCGGAACCGGGCGCACGCCCCAACCCCAGGTCGATTCGACCCGGGTAGAGGCTTTCCAGCGTGCCGAACTGTTCGGCGATGATCAACGGCGCGTGATTGGGCAACATGACGCCGCCGGAGCCGACACGAATGGTCGAAGTCCCCCCCGCCAGATACCCCAGCAGCACCGCCGTCGCGGAGCTGGCGATACCATCCATGTTGTGGTGTTCGGCTACCCAGAAGCGGGTATAACCGTATTTTTCCACGTGCTGTGCCAGGTCCAGCGAGTTGCGCAAGGACTGGGCGGCATTGCCATCGGCGCGGACAGGCACCAGATCGAGGGTTGAGAATTTCACTTCGGACAGCTGTTTCATGGGCCGGGATCTCCAACGGCGTTCCGGGCTTTTCCCGAGGGCAAAAGCCTGCCGTTTCTAAAGGTGTGTTCCATGCAATGTGGGCATATACCCGAGTTTCAATCCCTGCGAAGAATTTTCCTACTAAATTCGTCGGCTAATCGACAAGGTGAACTTTTCCGGGCGGTCTATCCTCACAACCCAGACAGTTAAAAAAATACCCAGGCGCGTCTCTCGCGCCGGATCTTCAGGAGGCAGACATGGCTATCATCAAGAAAGCATCGGCTCATTGGGAAGGTGACCTGAAAACCGGTATCGGCTCCATTTCCACGGAAACCGGTGTGCTGCGCGAAGCGCCCTATGGCTTCAAGGCGCGCTTTGAAGGCGGCAAGGGCACCAACCCGGAGGAATTGATCGGCGCAGCCCATGCCGGCTGCTTTTCCATGGCCTTTTCGATGATCCTCGGCGATGCCGGGCTCAAGGCCGACAGCATCGACACCAACGCTGAAGTGACCCTGGACCAGGTCGATGGCGGTTTCGCGATCACGGCAGTCAAGTTGGTACTCAAGGCGAAAATCCCCGGCGCCAGCCAGGCGCAATTCGACGAACTGAGCAAGAAGGCCAAGGAAGGGTGCCCGGTTTCCAAGGTACTGAACGCCCAGATCACCTTGGATGCGACGCTGGTGAACTGACGCATGAAAGGGTCGCAGCCTTCGCAGGCGCTGCCGAAGGCTGCGATTTCTTGAATACGGTCGAGCTGTTTACCCTGGCGCAATTATGATCGAATGAAGCCTGCAGTTTCAGCGCACAGGCAGTGCGCGCTGCCATGAGGAATTCGAACATGAAACGATCAGCCCTGGTGGTCATCGGTTGCGCATTCGCTGCCTCAGCCCTTGCAGCCCCCAAATCCTGCGAAGAGCTGAAAGCGGAAATCGAAGCGAAGATCCAGGCCAATAACGTGTCGTCCTACACGTTGGAAATCGTCACCAACGACGAAGTCCACGACCAGAACATGGTGGTGGGCACTTGCGAAAACGGCACGAAGAAAATCATCTACCAGAAGAACGACCGCTAGGACGCCCTACGGAACGCAATTGACTTGTCGCTCTTCGGCCACGATTTGACGCTTGGCATCATAGAGCCGAGCGCTGGGCGTGAACGCCAGGTTGCGAGCTTCCAATCGATAGCGCTGGCCGGCCTCGAAATGGTCATAACGCACGAGCATGTAGCACAGCCGCTCCTGCGGTTCGGCTTGCATACCCAGCCCACCGCCGCTAAACACCTCGAAGTCGAAGCGCACTTTCAGTTCGTGGCTGCCCGGCGAAACCTGAAAGAACCGTCCGTCTCGCAGTCGCTGGCCATCCAGGCCCTCAGCCATCAGCATTTTGCCGCCCGGCATGGGGGTAGCGAAATCGATCCACGCCATGTTCGAATCGACCTGGGGCAGCGGGCTCGTTGCACAACCGCTCATGGAGACCAGGGCCAGTAACAGCAGACGTAAGCGCATGGTGAGTTTCCTGACAATCAGGCATTGAGCATAGCGCCAATCAAGTTTGTTGGCAGCCCGCCGGTGTACCTTGCCCCACCACCTTGCGTTGCCGATCGTAAAGCTTGGCCCATGGCCGGAAACCGATGCTGCCGGCTTGCAACTGGTAACGTTGGCCCGCGTTGAAGTCCTTGAATTTCACGTTCAACCGGCAATCACGCCACAGCGGCTCGGCATCCGGGCCGATGTTGCCGGGCTCGACGGCAAATTGATAACGCACCGTCAGTTCATGGCTGCCGGGTTGCACTTCGAAATAGCGCCGGTCAATGGACGTCTTGTCATCGACCTTTAGCGCTTGCAGCGCGGTGTCCTGCTGGTTTCCCAGGTCGATCCACGCTTGGGATGGATCAGGATCAGGCAAACCGGCACAACCGGTCAGCAGCAACAGGCCGCTCGTCAGCATCAACACGCGCATAGCGAAGCTCCAGGCAAGCGAGATAGTCTTGTGGGCAGACTTCCCAGGGTGATTCCAATTGATCAGGCCGCATTCAAGCCATCGGTTACTCGACCGTGTTTTCCGGATTTTGTTTCCAGGCCTCCTGCTTTTGTTACTGAACGGTTGCACAAGCGCCGGTTATTACAGCCAGCTCGTCGGTGGGCAACTGCGGTTGTTGCAGGCCCGGGAGCCTATCGACCAGGTCATTGCCGACCCTGCTCGCGATGCCCAACTGAAGGCGCACCTGGCCCAGGCGCGTGAGGCACGGACGTTCGCCAGTGATCATCTGCATTTGCCGAACAATAAAAGCTATCGCCTGTATGCAGACATTGGCCGACCGTTCGTAGTCTGGAATGTCTTCACCACGCCAGAGTTTTCCCTGGCGCCGCAAAATCATTGTTTCCCCATTGCCGGTTGCGTGGCTTATCGCGGTTACTACAGCCAGGGAGCCGCCCGTGGCGAGGCCGCATTGCAGCGCTTGCAGGGCATGGACGTGTCGATCGGTGGTGTAGAGGCCTACTCGACGCTGGGCTGGTTCAACGATCCGATCCTGAGTTCGATGATGCATTGGGGCGACGAACGCCTGGCGACGCTGATCTTCCATGAACTGGCGCACCAGCGCTTTTATGTAAAGGACGACACCGAATTCAATGAGTCCTTCGCCACCTTCGTCGAGCAGGAAGGCAGCCGGCAATGGCGAGCCAGTCGAGGGCTGGCGCCGGATAACGGCAAACAGGTGCGCCAGCGCGACCAATTCATCCAATTGATCCTCGACACCCGCCAGCGCCTGGAAAAGCTCTACACCCAACCCCTGCCAACCGAACAGATGCGCCAACGCAAGGCACAGGCATTCGAACGCCTGCGCACCGACTATGAGCAGTTGCGCGACACCCAATGGAGCGGCGACAAACGCTACGATGCCTGGGTCTATGCCCCACTGAACAATGCGCGGTTGCTGCCGTTCGGGCTGTATGACCAGTGGGTGCCGGCGTTTGCGGCGCTGTTCAGACGGGAGGGCGGGGACTGGGTCGGGTTTTATGCGGCGGTGGAAAAGCTCGGCAAATTGCCGATCAATGAGCGCAAGGCGGCCTTGAAAGCGTTGGCAGCGCCGAAGACTTCCGCGGATTAGGCGGACATCATCGCGAGCAGGCTCGTTCCCACATTGGATGCCTCGCCATGGCCAGCCCAGCACAAAAAAGGGCATACCGATTCATCGGTATGCCCTTTTGATTGCCGCTTTCTTCCCCCTGGCTGAGGTACTTGCAGCAATTACGGGTTGACGCTGTCTTTCAGGAACTTGCCTGGTTTGAAGGCAACGGTGTTGCTGGCCTTGATCTTCACCGGCTCACCGGTCTGTGGGTTCTTGCCAGTGCGGGCGCCGCGGTGGCGTTGCAGGAAAGTGCCGAAGCCCACCAGGGTGACGCTGTCCTTGCGGTGCAGGGCGCCGGTGATTTCTTCCAGGACGGCGTTAAGGACGCGGTTGGCTTGTTCTTTGGTGAGGTCTGCTTTTTCCGCGATGGCGGCGGCGAGTTCTGGTTTACGCATGAATGAAGCCCCTTTGACGGTTTTTTTGTTGTTATGTCCGTGCCGTTCTCTTTGGAACGGCCCCTAAGGCGCCGCAGGCTCTACTCTGCGGCAGACGGGAGTGAGGATGGCACGCTGCCGAAAACGGCGCCAGTGGCCGGGCGACCTTTGTGGGACCAAAAGTAGGGTTTTTGCGACAGAACGACCAGTATTTACGCCAGCAGGGGTGGAAGTTCCTTGTTCAGAGCCAGTTTCTCCATCACCGCCGTGCCTGTCAGGGCGTAGCCCAGCAGGTTGCCTTGCGCGTCGCGGCACAGCGCCTTGATGTCCGCGCCCTGCCCTTCGACGCTCCACACGCCCTCGCTGCCTCGCGGTGGTGGCGATACCACCAGTGGGCACACCGGGGTTTTTACCGTAATCGGCATGGCGCCGTAGCTGACGGCCGTCGGGTTGCCGGCCAGGGTCTGCGCCAGGGCCCGGGCGCAGCTCATCAGCGGCATGACATACAGCAGATTCAAGCCATCGACCTCGGCGCAGTCGCCCAGGGCGTAGATGTTGGCGTGTGAGGTTTTCAGGTGACGGTCGACCACGATGCCGCGGTTGATCACCAGGCCCGCCGCGGCTGCCAGATCGATGCGTGGGCGCAGGCCGATGGCCGAGACCACCAGGTCACAGGCAATCACCTGGCCGTCGGACAGGTGCGCCTCCAGCCCGTCGGCGACCTTCTGCAAGCGGTTGAGCACCGGGCCCAGGTGGAAACGCGCGCCAAGGCTTTCCAACCCGGCCTGGACCGCTGCGGCAGCGGCCGGGTGCAACAGCGTCGGCATCACTTGCTCGCACGGCGCCACCAGTTGCACTTCGTAGCCGCCCAGGCTCAAGTCATTGGCAAACTCGCAACCAATCAGGCCGGCGCCAAGCAACAACACCCGACGCTTGCCAGCGGCCGCGGCCCTGAAGCGTGCGTAGTCTTCCAGGTCGTTGATCGGAAAAATCAGCTCCGCCGCATCGCCCTGCACCGGCACGCGCACGGTTTCGGCGCCCCAGGCCAGGATCAGGTCACGGTAGCTCACCGCCTCTTCGCCGATCCACAGCCGCTTGTGGCCCGGATCGATGCCGCTGATACGGGTGTGGGTGCGAACTTCGGCCTTGAGTTGCTCGGCCATGGCCCCCGGTTCGGCCATGCTCAGGCCGTCGGCATCCTTGTTTTTACCAAAGCCTGTGGAGAGCATAGGTTTGGAGTACGAGCGACCGTCATCCGCGGTGATCAGCAGCAGCGGGGTTTCGCTATCGAGCTTGCGAAACTCCCGGGCCAGGTTGTAACCGGCCAGCCCAGTACCGACGATAATGACAGGTGCACTCATGTTGCTCTCCATTTGATGAAACGATCAGTTGATTTCGATCATTTCGAAATCCATTTTGCCGACGCCGCAGTCCGGGCACAGCCAGTCTGCCGGTACGTCCTCCCAGCGAGTGCCGGGCGCGATGCCATCGTCAGGCCAGCCGTCAGCTTCGTTGTAGATCAGGCCGCAGACGATACATTGCCACTTCTTCATTCCAGTACTTCCTCAAGATGTCAGGCCTTGGCCGGTATTTTCCGGCTCAGGGCGTTTTGTACTGATCGGTTGCGACAGATGCAAGCACGATCAGCAGGGCAGCCAGCCGGGCCAGTCAAAATCACCGACCGACATGGTAAGCTCGCGCCCTCATTTGCTGCCATTCAAGACCTCTGTGCCGCATACAAATTCGATATTTCCAACACTCCAATGGCTGCCCCAGCCCCTGCTGTCGCC
>NZ_JAHBCZ010000061.1:0-23799 GCF_019956035.1 Pseudomonas sp. A-RE-22 | reverse complement strand
ACCTCCGTCATCGCGGGCAAGCCTTGCTCCCACATGGACTCTGGGATGTTCTGTGGGAGCTGAGCTTGCTCGCGATAGCGGTGTATCAGGCACCACAGATGCTGGATGTACCTCCGTCATCGCGGGCAAGCCTTGCTCCCACATGGACTCTGGGATGTTCTGTGGGAGCTGGGCTTGCTCGCGATAGCGGTGTATCAGTCACCACAGATGCTGGATGTACCTCCGTCATCGCGGGCAAGCCTTGCTCCCACATGGACTCTGGGATGTTCTGTGGGAGCTGAGCTTGCTCGCGATAGCGGTGTATCAGTCACCACAGATGCTGGATGTACCTCCGTCATCGCGGGCAAGCCTTGCTCCCACATGGACTCTGGGATGTTCTGTGGGAGCTGGGCTTGCTCGCGATAGCGGTGTATCAGTCACCACAGATGCTGGATGTACCTCCGTCATCGCGGGCAAGCCTTGCTCCCACATGGACTCTGGGATGTTCTGTGGGAGCTGAGCTTGCTCGCGATAGCGGTGTATCAGTCACCACAGATGCTGGATGTACCTCCGTCATCGCGGGCAAGCCTTGCTCCCACATGGACTCTGGGATGTTCTGTGGGAGCTGAGCTTGCTCGCGATAGCGGTGTATCAGTCACCACAGATGCTGGATGTACCTCCGTCATCGCGGGCAAGCCTTGCTCCCACATGGACTCTGGGATGTTCTGTGGGAGCTGAGCTTGCTCGCGATAGCGGTGTATCAGGCACCACAGATGCTGGATGTACCTCCGTCATCGCGGGCGAGCCTTGCTCCCACATGGACTCTGGGATGCTCTGTGGGAACTGGGCTTGCTCGCGATAGCGGTGTATCAGGCACCACAGATGTTGGATGTACCGATGCCTTCGCGAGCAGGCTCGCTCCCACAGGGTACGTGTCGTGTCTAAAAGCCGTGTGGGGTGGAGCGCGTCACGATCGCCTCGACATTCAAGCCCCGAGGCAAGGCACCGTACACCCGGCCGGCCGAACCCAGGCGACTGGCGATGAAGGCATCGCTGACCTCACTGTTCCCGGCTTCGAGCAACAGCTTGGCCTGCAGGCCAACGGCGATGTCTTCGGTCAATTGCCGGGCGCGGTACTGGATGTCGTCGGTGTCCTTGAACGCGGCGTGCAATTGGTGGATGTGGCCAGCCAGGCGCTTGTCGCCGTGGCCATCGCCCAGTTCGCTGAACAATACCTCCAGCATGCCGGGCTCCTTGGACAAGGCGCGCAGCACATCCAGGCATTGCACGTTGCCGGAGCCTTCCCACGTCGAGTTGACCGGCGCTTCTCGGTACAGGCGCGGCAGGATGCTGTCTTCGACGTAGCCGGCACCGCCCATGCATTCGGCGGCTTCATTGATCATCGCGGGGGCGCGCTTGCAGATCCAGTACTTGCCCACTGCCGTCACCAACCGGGCGAACTTGGCCTCATGCTCGTCATTCAAGTGGTCCAGCGCCCGGCCCATGCGCAGGCTCAAGGCCAGTGCGGACTCGCTTTCCAGCGCCAGGTCAGCCAGGACGTTTTGCATCAGCGGCTGTTCACTCAACAACTTGCCACCGACCTTGCGGTGCGCGCAGTGATGGCTGGCCTGGGTCAGCGCCTGGCGCATCAGGGCGCTGGAGCCGACCATGCAATCGAAACGGGTCATGGCGACCATCTCGATGATCGTCGGCACGCCCCGCCCTTCTTCACCGACCATCCAGGCCAGTGCGCCACGGAACTCGACTTCGCTGGAGGCGTTGGAACAGTTGCCCAGCTTGTTCTTCAGCCGCTGGATGTAGAACTGATTGCGGGTGTCGTCGGGGCGATGGCGCGGCAACAGGAAACAGGTCAGCCCCTTGTCGGTCTGGGCCAAGGTGAGGAAGGCATCGCACATCGGCGCCGAACAGAACCATTTGTGCCCAACCAGCTCATAGGCCTGGCCCGGGCCGCTGGCGCCCACCGGATAGGCCTTGGTGGTGTTGGCCCGCACATCGGTGCCGCCCTGTTTTTCGGTCATCGCCATGCCCAGGGTCACGCCGGCCTTGTGGGCCATGCCGACGTTGCGCGGGTCGTACTCGGTGGCCAGCACCTTGGGCACCCAGTGCTCGGCCAGGTCCGGCTGCAAGCGCAGCGCCGGCACACTGGCGAAGGTCATGGTCAGGGGGCAGCCGGTGCCGGCTTCGGCCTGGCTATGCAAATAGGTCATCGACGCCCGGGCGACATGCGCGCCGGGTTGCGGGTGCGCCCAGGGCAAACTGGGCAGGTCGTGCTCGACGGCAGTGCGCATCAACTGGTGATAAGCCGGATGGAACTCCACCAGGTCGATGCGATGGCCGTAACGGTCATGGCTGGAGAACACCGGTTTGTTCTGGTTGGCCAGGAAGCCCGCTTCCATCAACGGTCCGCCGGCCAGCGCCCCATACGCATCGATCCGCGCCTGCGCCCAGCCCGCCCCAAAGCGCTGTGACCACTGCTGCAGCGGCAGGTCGATGCGGTACAGGTTGGCGCCATCCAGGGACGGCGGCTGATTGGTGACGTCGTGGGTTTCAGCGAACTGGTGCAGGTTCATGACAGGGCTCCTCGATCGGCCAGGGATTCAGTTAAGCACCGCCTCCAGGCCGAACAAAGTGTCATATGCGCCTAAATGTCGGCGCTTTCACCCTGTCTTGGGCAAAGCACCCGGCGCTGGAGCATCGCCTGCAGTGCCTCGAACTTCACTGGCTTGTTCAAGTAATCGACCGGCGCGCCCGAAGGACAGCACTCACGCCCCTCGTTCGGGCTGACCACCAGCACCGGCAGTTCCTCGCAGCCGGACAAGGTGTGGATCTGGCAGCAGAGCGACACGCCGTCCAGTGGCGGCAACTGGCAATCGAGCAGCACCGCATCAAAGCGCTCGCCGTGCAGCAGATCCAGCGCGGCGCGGCCACTGTCGGCGGTGCGCACCCGATAACCGAGCTTGAGCAACATGCCGCGCATGACCAACTGATCGATGCTGTTGTCATCGGCCAGTAGCACCGTGCAATCCTGTGGCAGGCGCGAACCCTGGTGGCCACCGAAGGAAAACGGCGTCGGGACCGCCGCTGGCAAGGCCACGTCAAACTCTACGTCCAACTGGAAACGGCTGCCACGACCGGGTTCGGAGGTGTGGGTCAGACGTCCGCCCAGCAGTTCCACCAGTTGCCGACAGATAGCCAGCCCCACGCCGAGGCCGCCATATTCGCGGGTCATCGAGCCGTCGAGTTGGAAGAAGCGCTGGTACAAGGTCGCTTCCCCCAGGTCGGTAAAACCGATTCCGGTGTCGATGACGGCAAAGGACAGCACCAGCCGATCAAGCGCCGTCGGCCGGCCGCTGACTCGCAGAGCCAGGCCGCCAACCCGGGTGAACTTGATGGCGTTGTCCAGCAGGCATTCCAGGCTCTGGGCCAGTTTGCCGCTGTCGCCGAGCAACCGGTCCGCCAAACCCGGGGCCACATCGACCTTGAAGTCCAGGCCCTTGGCCGCGGCATTGGCGCCGAACTGCACCTGCAGCGCATCGACCACCCCACGCAGGCTGAACGGTGCCGGATAGACCTTGAGCTTGCCGGCCTGCAACTCGGTCAGGGTGAGCATGCCATTGACCATGCGCATCATGTCCCGCGCCGAGCCGGCGGCGGTCTGTTGATACTGGGTCAGTTCCTCGTCCATCTCGACGGTTTCCATCAGCTCAAGGGAACCGATCACGCCATTCATCGGCGTGCGCAGTTCATGGGTCAGCGTGGCGAGGAATTCATCCTTGAGCTTGTTGCCGTGGGCCAGTTGCTGGTTGAGCACTTCGAGTTTCTGCCCGGCGTCCAACAGGGTCTGGGCCTGCTGCTCGCGCATGGCATTGATGCGGTCGGCCAGGGCCAGGGACAACAGCGCCACTTCGATGGCCGAGCCGATCTGGCTGGCGTACATGGTCAGGAAGACGTTCGGCAGGTAACCGAGCACCATCAACGTGTTGACGATGCCCCCCAGCAGAAACGCCGACCAGGCAATGATGAAATAACGCGCCACCCGCAGGCCACGCCACCAGGCAAACAACCCGGCGGCAAAGATCGCCACCGTGAACAGCAGCGCCAACACCGTCGCCAGGCGCAGCGCCAGGGCATAACTGGTCATCAGCGACAGACCGACCACCCCGGCGCTGTAGGCGATCAGCGCCAGCAGCAAGCGGTCCAGCCAACGGCTATGCTGGGCGGTTTGCAGGAAACTGCGAGCGAACTGGCTGCCAAACAGGCCCGCGCAGCCGATGAAGAACGGCGTCGCCGCATTGGCCCACCAGGGGTTATCCGGCCAGAAATACTCCACGGCGGCACCGTTGACCGACAACTGGTACAGGCCGAACGAGGCAATGTAGAAGATGTAATAGAGGTAGCTGGTATCGCGCACGCTCAGGTAGATGAACAGGTTGTAGACCAGCATCCCCAGCAGCACGCCATAGATGATCCCCAGTACATACAAGCGCACGGGCTGTTGTTCGAGATACGCGGTGCTCGACCACAGCGTCAGCGGCGCCTGGATCGAACCCTGGCTTTGCAGGCGCAGGTAGAGGGTCTGCTGTTGTTCGGGCTTGAAAGCCAGGCTGAACAGGTAGTTGTTCTGGCGGATCTCGCGGCTGGCGAACGGCAACGCATCACCGGTCTGGCGAACCAGGCGATAGCCCCTCGCCGCATCGGGCAAATACAAGTCGAGGTGGTCCAGCGGCGGGTATGCCAGCTCCAGCAGCCAGGTGCGCTGGGCGTCCGGATTGCCGGGACGGTAGTGCAGGTCGATTTTCAACCAGAAGGCTGATCGCGAGTAACCGGCGTTCAGGGTAGCTTGGTCATGGGGCTTGAAAGCACCAGCGGCAGCCTGAGCCAGGACATCGTCAATGGTGGCCGTGCCGCGCGCATCTTCGAACACCAGCAGGGCATGGCCCAAGGGCAGGTTTTGGGTGAATTCATCGAATTCGAGAGCACTTGCCAAAGGGGACAAGCACAGCAACAACATCAGCAAATAGCGCATTTAAGCCCCAGCGCGGCCTGTCCGGTTGAGTCAGGAAGCCCCCCATTCCCTGAGTAGACGTAAAACCGGCATTACCTGTTATGAGTTGGATCCATCCCTAGCATAGCCGCTGATGGCCAATTTGCACCATTGAATTTTTTCCTACAAAAGGCTCTAGAACGGGCGTTTCAGAGCAAAGCATTGAGATAGAGCTGTTGCCTTGTTCAGGTCGACAAATGACGGGGCAAAAAAGCATCCACCCGCAAGCGACTCAACATAAAACCCTGAGTCCGACCACCGATAAAAGAGGTTTGGTGGTAAGCTCGCGCACCATGAATATCTACAGTTCTCGCCCCGTTGTCCTCTGTCTCTCCGGCCACGACCCCAGTGGTGGCGCCGGTTTGCAGGCAGATATCGAAGCCCTGCTTGCCCAGGGTTGTCATGCCGCCCCTGCCGTTACCGCATTGACCGTGCAAGACACCGTCAACGTCAGCGATTTCCGAGTGCTCGACCGAGAGTGGGTGCTGGCACAAGCCAATGCCGTGCTCAACGACGCCCAGGTGGCAGCGGTCAAGCTGGGGATGCTTGGCTCGCTGGAAATGGTCGACACGGTGGTCGAACTGCTCCAGGCGCACCCGCACCTGCCCATGGTCTGCGACCCGGTGCTGCGCGCCGGCGGTGGCGGGCGCCTGGGCAAGGATGAGGTCGGCTACGCCATGCGCGAACGCCTGCTGCCCCTGGCAATCATCGCCACCCCCAACCTGCCTGAAGCACGCATCCTCGCCGAACTGCCCGAGGGCAGCGCCGACGAGTGCGCGGAAAAACTGCTGCCCTTCGTCAAACACCTGTTGATCACCGGTGGTCACGGCGACGAACATGAAGTCCATAATCGCCTGTACAGCCGCGACGGCGGGCGCGAAACCTTTACCTGCCAGCGCCTGCCCGGCAGTTACCACGGTTCCGGCTGCACACTGGCCAGCGCCCTGGCCGGTCGGCTGGCCCAGGGCGAACAGCTCGCCAGCGCCGTCAAGACGGCGCTGGATTACACCTGGCGCACCTTGCGCGATGCCGAACAACTGGGCAAAGGCCAGTTCGTGCCGCGTCGCCTGCCGCTGGATTTCTGCTCGTAGCACCGGAGGCCTGTGGAATGAAATTACGTGGCCTTTACGCCATCACCGATAGCCAATTGCTGACCGGCAAATTCCTCGCTTATGTGGAAGCGGCGCTGGAAGGTGGCGTCGCCCTGCTGCAATACCGCGACAAAAGCAGCGACGAGGCCCGTCGGCTGCGGGAAGCCGAAGCACTGCGCAACCTGTGCGAGCGCTACAAGACCCAGTTGATCATCAACGACGACGCCGAACTGGCCGCACGCCTGGGCGTCGGTGTGCACCTGGGCCAGACCGATGGCCCGTTGGCGCCAGTGCGGGCACTGCTCGGGCACAAGGCAATCGTCGGTGCCACCTGCCACGCCAGCCTGGCACTGGCCGAACAGGCCGCCAGCGAAGGCGCCAGTTATGTCGCGTTCGGGCGTTTCTTCAACTCAAACACCAAACCCGGCGCCCCCAGCGCAGACCTTGAACTGCTCCAAGAGGCGCACCTCAAACTGCATGTTCCGGTGTGCGCAATTGGCGGCATCACCCTGGACAACGCCGCCCCGCTGGTGGCCCACGGGGTCGACCTGCTGGCGGTGGTCCACGGCCTGTTCGGCGCCGACAGCACCACTGAAGTGACGCGCCGCGCCCGCGCCTTCAACGAGCTGCTGCAGATCAAATAGTCCATTTTTCCGTTTTCGAGAGCCCAACCATGTCCCGTTCCGAAACCCTGTTTGCCGATGCCCAGAAACACATCCCCGGCGGTGTGAACTCGCCCGTTCGTGCGTTCAAGAGCGTCGGCGGCACCCCGCTGTTCTTCAAGCACGCCGAAGGCGCGTACGTCACCGACGAAGACGACAAGCGCTATGTGGATTACGTCGGTTCCTGGGGCCCGATGATCCTCGGCCACAGCCATCCGGATGTGCTGGATGCGGTGCGCAAGCAACTGGTACACGGCCTGTCCTACGGCGCTCCGACCGCGATGGAAACCGAGATGGCCGACCTGGTCTGCTCGATCGTGCCGTCGATGGAAATGGTGCGCATGGTCAGCTCCGGCACCGAAGCGACCATGAGCGCGATCCGCCTGGCGCGGGGCTTCACCGGTCGCGACAGCATCATCAAGTTCGAAGGCTGCTACCACGGCCACTCCGACAGCCTGCTGGTCAAGGCCGGCTCCGGCGCACTGACCCAGGGCGTGCCGAGCTCGGCCGGCGTACCGGCAGCGTTCGCCAAACACACCCTGACCCTGCCGTTCAACGACCTTGAAGAAGTCGAGAAGATGCTCGGCGAAGTCGGCCAGGAAGTGGCGTGCATCATCGTCGAGCCAGTGGCCGGCAACATGAACTGCGTACCTCCGGCACCGGGTTTCCTCGAAGGCCTGCGCAGCCTGTGCGACCAGCATGGCGTGGTGTTGATTTTCGATGAAGTGATGACCGGTTTCCGCGTGGCCCTCGGCGGCGCCCAGGCCCATTACGGCGTCACGCCGGACCTGAGCACCTTCGGCAAGATCATCGGCGGCGGCATGCCGGTTGGCTGCTTCGGCGGCAAGCGCAAGATCATGGAATGCATCGCGCCGCTGGGCCCGGTCTACCAGGCCGGCACCTTGTCGGGCAACCCACTGGCCATGGCCGCCGGCCTGACCACGCTGCGCCTGATCAGCCGCCCGGGCTTCCACGCCGAACTGACCGACTACACCACCCGCCTGCTCGACGGCTTGCAGGTTCGTGCCGACGCGGCAGGCATTCCGTTCGTGACCACCCAGGCCGGCGGCATGTTCGGCCTGTATTTCAGTGGCGCCGATGACATCGTCACCTTCGAAGACGTGATGGCCAGCGACGCCGACCGCTTCAAGCGCTTCTTCCACCTGATGCTCGACGGCGGCGTGTATCTGGCGCCGAGCGCATTCGAAGCCGGCTTCACTTCCATCGCCCATGGCGAGACCGAGCTGAAGATCACCCTCGATGCGGCCGAACGGGCCTTTGCTGCGCTGAAATAAGCCTGTGGATAACTGACGCTGGCTGAAGCTGGCGTCAGTGATTGCCGACAACCTCCCGCCTTTTTCCTACGTATTTATGCCCGAAGCAGCTATTAGCATTCCCTCGCAGCAGAAAAACGAGTAAAGACTTTGTAAGGATGGCCCTGCTTATTTCATAATGCGCGCTTATTGGATCCCCCGGAGGGTCCGCGCGCCCCTCAGAGGTAAGTCGATTCCCATGAACCGCACCGGCCGCACCCTTGCCTTGGGCTGCCTGTTGCTCCTTCAGCCCCTGCTCGCGAATGCACAGGCAGGCGGTAACTCGTTGTTGATCCCGGCGCTGGGCCGTTGCACGCTCAATACCCAGCCACAAGATCTCGCACCGGCACTCGACGCCTGTCAAAAAGCGGCGGACGCAGGTGATGCACAAGCGCAATACGAGTTGGGCGAGTTCTACTATGAAGGCAAGGCTGCACCGCGCGACCTCAAAAAAGCCCTCGACTACTTCGAAAAAGCCTCTCTGCAAGGCCATGCCCAGGCGCAATTCAAGCTCGGCGGCATGTTCTTCCATGGCGAAGGCGTGCCGGCCAACAACGTCCAGGCCTATATCGTCCTGAAGATGGCCGCGGTCAACGGCGCCGAAGAAGCCCTGGACACCGCCGACGAAGTCGCCGAACAAATGCCCCGTGACGAATTGGAAGTGGCGACTCAGGTGCTGGGGCAGATCTTTCGCAAGTACCTGATGGAATTGCAGAACGCCGATGGGCGTACGCCTTTCTCACCTCTGCCCTGATTATTGCGCAGGCCTTGATGGCCTCATCGCGAACAAGCTCGCTCCCACACTGGATCGCTGGTGTACACAAATCTTGTGTTCACAAAGCCCCCACTGTGGGAGCGAGCTTGCTCGCGATTGGGGAGCAACCCGATCTTGAATCCTACTTCTCAGGCATCGGCATCGGAAACGGCATCACATTGCCGACCGCGCCGCGGGCTTCGCTGATTTTCGGGGTGCCCAGGCGTTCGACTTCGTCGATGCGCACGATCGAATGCATTGGCACGAAGCTGCGCACCACGCCTTCGAACTGCGCCTTGAGCTTTTCCTCGCTCGGATCGACGACCACTTGCGTGCGCTCGCCAAAGACGAATTCTTCCACTTCCAGGAAACCCCACAGATCACTTTGATAGATCTGCTTGGCGTACATTTCGAACACCTGGCCCTGGTTGAGGAAAATCACCTTGTAGATTGGAGCTTCACGTTTGGTCATGGCTGGCGAAACACATCGGCGGGTAAAAATGAGGGCGCGAACTATAGCATAGCCACTGCTCGCACAGCGGTAGGAACCCAGTGGCCTGTACGGTTAATTTAAGTGCGCGAATTAGCCACACAGGCCACTATGTCCCTATAATGCGCGGTTCTTTGAATCACGTGATGATCCCGTCCATGGCCAAGAAGCTTTACATCGAAACCCACGGTTGCCAGATGAACGAGTACGACAGCTCGCGCATGGTCGATCTGCTGGGTGAACACCAGGCCCTGGAAGTCACCGCCCGCGCTGAAGACGCGGACGTGATCCTGCTCAACACCTGCTCGATTCGCGAACGCGCCCAGGACCGGGTGTACTCCCAGCTCGGCCGCTGGCGCGAACTGAAGTTGGCCAACCCGGAAATGGTCATCGCCGTGGGCGGTTGCGTGGCCAGCCAGGAAGGCGCTGCCATTCGCGATCGCGCACCCTACGTGGACGTGGTCTTTGGCCCGCAGACCTTGCACCGCCTGCCGGAGATGATCGACGCTGCCCGCAGCACCAAGCTGCCGCAAGTGGATGTCTCGTTCCCGGAAATCGAAAAATTCGACCACCTGCCCGAACCGCGCATCGACGGCCCAAGTGCCTACGTGTCGGTGATGGAAGGTTGCAGCAAGTACTGCACGTTCTGCGTGGTGCCCTACACCCGCGGCGAAGAAGTCAGCCGGCCGTTCGACGACGTGATCGCCGAGATCATCCACTTGGCGGAACACGGTGTGCGCGAAGTGACCCTGCTGGGGCAGAACGTCAACGGCTATCGCGGTCTGACCCATGATGGGCGCCTGGCGGACCTCGCCGAGCTGATCCGCGTCGTGGCGGCAGTGGATGGCATCGACCGCATCCGCTACACCACGTCTCATCCGCTGGAGTTCTCCGACAGCCTGATCCAGGCCCACGCCGAAGTCCCCGAACTGGTCAAGCACCTGCACCTGCCGGTGCAATCGGGCTCCGACCGGATCCTTGCGGCCATGAAACGCAACCACACGGCGCTGGAGTACAAATCCAAGCTGCGCAAGTTGCGCGCGGCAGTGCCGGGGATCTGCATCAGCTCGGACTTTATCGTCGGCTTCCCTGGCGAAACCGAGAAAGACTTCCAGCAGACCATGAAGCTGATCGAAGACGTGGGTTTCGATTTCTCCTATTCGTTCGTCTACAGCCAGCGCCCTGGCACTCCGGCGGCCGACCTGGCGGACGACACGCCCGAAGAGCTGAAAAAGGAACGGCTCAACGCCTTGCAACATCGTCTCAACCAGCAAGGTTTCGAGATCAGCCGACAAATGGTCGGCTCCGTCCAGCGGATTCTGGTGACCGATTACTCGAAAAAGGACCCGGGCGAGTTGCAAGGACGGACCGAAAACAACCGCATCGTCAACTTCCGCTGCGACACCCCGGCCCTGATCGGCCAGTTCGCCGATGTGCACATCGACGCCGCGCAACCGCACTCCCTGCGCGGTTCGCTGATCCAGTAACCTGCTAAAAAACACTATTGTCTGTGCAAGCAAGACCTGTGGGAGCAAGGCTTGCCCGCGATAGAAGCACCGCAATCTCACTGAAGACCGCGGCGCCTTGATCGCGGGCAAGCCTTGCTCCCACAATGGGTTGTGCCAACCCTGTGATCAGATTCGCCTGTTTAAGAGCTTTCGCACCCAGCCTACTGGCGTTATCCTTGATTTCACCTTAATTGCCCCCGGGCGGCTAAAAACGACCTTGAACGCACCCATCGAACCACATCGCTTTATTCTCGAGCCCTTTGAGGCTCGCCGCTTCGCCAATCTGTGCGGGCAATTCGACGAGCACCTGCGCTTGATCGAACAGCGCCTGGCCATCGAGATCCGCAACCGCGGAAACCAGTTCGAACTGATCGGCGAACCCAAGCACACCACCTCCGCGGAAAACCTGCTGCGCCGTCTCTACCGGGAAACCAAGGGGAGCGAGCTGTCGCCGGATACGGTCCACCTGTTCCTGCAGGAGTCGGCTGTCGAAGAACTCGACAACCACGCCCCGTCGGAACCGGCCGTGGCCCTACGCACGAAAAAAGGCATGATTCGCCCTCGCGGCTTGAATCAGCAGCGCTACGTGAAGGAAATCCTGGGCAACGACATCAACTTCGGCATCGGCCCAGCCGGTACCGGCAAGACCTACCTGGCCGTGGCCTGCGCCGTCGATGCGCTGGAACGTGAACAGGTGCGGCGCATCCTGCTGGTGCGACCGGCGGTCGAAGCGGGCGAAAAACTCGGCTTCCTGCCCGGCGACCTGGCCCAGAAGATCGACCCGTACCTGCGCCCGCTCTATGACGCGCTGTATGAAATGCTCGGCTTCGAATATGTCGCCAAGCTGATCGAGCGCCAGGTCATCGAGGTCGCCCCACTGGCCTACATGCGTGGTCGGACGCTGAACAACAGCTTCATCATCCTCGACGAAAGCCAGAACACCACGGTCGAGCAGATGAAAATGTTCCTGACCCGGATCGGCTTCGGCTCCACCGCCGTCATCACCGGGGACATCACCCAGGTCGACCTGCCCCGTGGCACCAAGTCCGGGCTGAACCATGTGATCCAGGTCCTCAAGGACGTGCCGGGCATCAGCTTCACGCATTTCATGCCCAAGGACGTCGTACGCCATCCGTTGGTGCAACGCATTGTCGAAGCCTACGAGCGTTTCGAGAATCGCGCCGATGAAGACTCGGCCGAAAGCAAAGGCAATCGCCACAATGCTTGAACTCGACCTGCAAGTGGCGTGCGAACACGCCGCCCCCAGCGAAGCCCAGTTCCGCCAATGGTGCGAACTGGCCCTGCGCCAGCGCAGTGCCGACTCGGAGCTGACGATCCGCCTGGTGGACGAACCCGAAGGCCGTGAACTGAACCACACCTGGCGGCAGAAAGACTACGCCACCAACGTGCTGTCGTTCCCCGCCGACGTACCCGACGAACTGCTCGACATCCCGCTACTGGGCGACCTGGTGATCTGCGTCCCGGTGGTGGAGCGTGAAGCAGCGGAACAAGACAAGCCCCCTGAGGCCCACTGGGCCCATCTGGTGATTCACGGCTGCTTGCATCTACTGGGTTACGACCATATAGAAGATGACGAAGCCGAAGAAATGGAAGCACTGGAACGAACGTTGCTTGCAGAGCTGGGTCATCCCGACCCCTACGCCGGCGACGAACACTGATACATCAACCTGTAACGACAAAGGATTCAGAGTAATCGCTATGAGCGAAGATCGATCGAGCAACGGGCAGAAGTCATGGCTGGGCAAGCTCACCCAGGCTTTTGCCCATGAGCCGAAAAACCGCCAGGAGCTGCTGGAGCTGCTGCGCGATGCACACCAGAACAAACTGCTGGACAGCGAAGCGCTGGCCATTGTCGAAGGCGCCATCCAGGTCGCTGACCTGCAGGTCCGGGACATCATGGTCCCGCGCTCGCAGATGGTCAGCATCAAGGCGACCCAGACCCCTCGCGAATTTTTGCCCGCCGTGGTCGACTCCGCTCACTCGCGCTATCCGGTCGTCGGCGAAAGCCATGACGACGTCATGGGCGTGCTGCTGGCCAAGGACCTGCTGCCGCTGATCCTTCAGGAGAACGGCGACAGCTTCAACATCAAGGACCTGTTGCGCCCGGCCACCTTCGTGCCCGAATCCAAGCGCCTGAACGTGCTGCTGCGTGAATTCCGCGCCAACCACAACCACATGGCCATCGTCATTGACGAATACGGCGGCGTGGCCGGCCTGGTCACCATCGAAGACGTGCTCGAGCAGATCGTCGGCGACATCGAGGACGAGCACGACGTCGAGGAGGACAGCTACATCAAGCCCCTGCCCAGCGGCGACTTCCTGATCAAGGCCCTGACGCCGATCGAGAACTTCAACGAATTCTTCGACAGCCAATTCTCCGACGATGAGTTCGACACCGTCGGCGGCCTGGTGATGAGTGCTTTCGGGCACCTGCCCAAGCGCAACGAAACCACGGAAATCGGCTCCTGGCGCTTCCGCATCCTGAATGCCGACAGCCGTCGGATTCACTTGCTGCGCCTGTCGCCCATTGGCCGATAACCCCTGCGAGACCCGCTAAGGACAAAAATGCGCTGGATAACCCGCCCCGGCTGGCCCGGTAACCTGCTGGCCATGGCGGCCGGTGCGATCACCACCCTGGCCCTGGCGCCGTTCGACCTCTGGCCGCTGGCATTGCTGGCGGTCGGCTTGTTCTACGCAGGGCTGCGCGAACTCTCGCCACGCCAGGCCCTGGGCCGAGGCTGGTGTTTCGGTTTTGGCCTGTTTGGTGCCGGCACCAGTTGGATCTACGTCAGCATCCATAACTTCGGCGGCGCCTCGGTGCTGCTCGCCGGGTTGTTGATGCTGCTGTTCGTCGCTGCCATCGCCTGGTTCTTCGCCCTGCCCGCCTGGCTCTGGGCGCGCTGGCTGCGTCGCAACGAGGCACCGCTGGCCGATGCCCTGGCGTTCGCCGCCCTGTGGTTGGGCCAGGAAGCGTTTCGTGGCTGGTTCCTCACCGGCTTCCCCTGGCTGTACTCCGGTTACAGCCAGCTCAACGGCCCGTTGGCCGGCCTCGCGCCGCTGGGCGGAATGTGGCTGATTTCCTTCACCCTGGCCTTGACCGCCGCGCTGCTGTACAACGCGCCCCGGTTGATCCGCACTGGGCGCAAAGGCTTTATCGCCGCGGGCGTGGTGCTGCTGATCGGCCCATGGGTGGCCGGCCTTGCCCTCAAGGGCCATGCCTGGACCAGCCCTTCGGGCGCCCCGCTGAGCGTCGCGGCGATCCAGGGCAACATCGAGCAAAGCATGAAGTGGGACCCCGAGCAGCTCAACGCGCAGTTGGCGCTGTACCGCGACATGAGCTTTGCGTCCAAGCGCGTCGACCTGTTGATCTGGCCGGAAACCGCAGTACCGGTGCTCAAGGAGTCTGCCCAGGGTTACCTGGACATGATGGGCGGCTTCGCCGCCGAGCGGCATTCGGCGTTGATTACCGGTGTGCCGATTCGCCAACTGGTGCGCCACGAGAAGCGTTACTACAACGGCATTACCGTGACCGGCGAAGGTGACGGCACTTACTTGAAGCAAAAACTCGTGCCGTTCGGCGAATACGTGCCGCTACAGGACATCCTGCGCGGCCTGATCGCCTTCTTCGACCTGCCCATGTCGGACTTCGCCCGGGGCCCGGCCGACCAGCCGTTGCTGCAAGCCAAGGGTTACCAGATCGCGCCGTTCATCTGCTATGAAGTGGTCTACCCGGAATTTGCCGCCAGCTTGTCAGCGCGCAGCGACCTGCTGCTGACCATCAGCAACGACACCTGGTTCGGCACCTCGATCGGCCCGTTGCAACACCTGCAAATGGCCCAGATGCGCGCGCTGGAAGCCGGCCGCTGGATGATCCGCGCCACCAACAACGGCGTGACCGGGCTGATCAACCCCTTCGGCCAGATCACCGCACAGATCCCGCAATTCGAGCGCGGCATCCTCTATGGCGAAGTGGTGCCGATGCACGACCTGACGCCTTACCTGCAATGGCGCTCGTGGCCGCTGATCATCTTGTGCATGTTGCTGTTGGGCTGGGCGTTGATGACGAGCCGGATGGCCAGGACGGTTTAAGGTTGATCGTTCCCACGCTCCGCGTGGGAATGCAGCCTGTGACGCTCCGCGTCACATTGGCAGCAGACGCCAGCCCGATTTGGGACGCAGAGCGTCCCTTGAGGCATTCCCACGCAGGAGCGTGGGAATGATCCGGTAACACCTCAGCGGTAGAACAACCAATACCCCACCAGCCCCACCGCCTCATTCATCAACTGCCCGGATTGCCAGATCGACTTGAACTCCGGCATCCAGCCGCCCAACGGTCGGGCATTGTCCTGCCCCAGGAAACCCACTGGCGCCGGCACCACTTCAAACCCCGCGCGCTCGAAACTCCAGACCGACCGCGGCATGTGCCAGGCCTGGGTGATCACCACGACCCGCTTGATGTCTTCAGGCAACAGGATCTCGGCGCTCATCTGGGCGTTTTCCCAAGTGGTGCGGCTACGTCCTTCCTGCCAGCGCACGTTGACGCCGAAATCATCCAGCATCGAATCGGCCATCAACTTGGCCTCGCTGGGTGGGGTGCCGTAGTGCAAGCCACCGGTGGTCAGCACGGGCAAGCCCGAAGCCTTGGCCAGTCGCGCCGCATAACGCTGGCGCTCCAGGCCGACACCGGTGGGCTGGTCGGCGCCCCAGGCCAGGTCGCCGCGCTCGCGACCGGAACCCAGCAGCACGATGGCGTCGGCACGCTGGGCCAGGGTTGCCCATTCACTGCGCAGCAGCGGCGGCTCACGCTCCAATGCCTTGGCGCTCCACTGCACCACCACCGGCAGGCTCATCAACCAGAAACAGCCCAGGCCCACGACGAAACACAGCCGGGCCAGGCGCGGCCGAGAATGGCGCCACCACCAGGCGAGCGCCAACAGCAGCAAAAGAATGCCGGGCGGCAATAGAAGTTGTTTGATGAAATAGCGAAACGGCATCGGGCATCTCCATAGATGCCCGAAGCCTAAGTGGGTTGACGCAAAGCGACAACAGATTCGAAAAAGCCTTGAACCAAAAAAAGCGACACGCGTGAATCCGGCTTTACTTGAACTGCAGCGACCGGATCCTTACAGCATCCTTATCAGGCGTCCGGTCCTTGAGCCACACAACCTTGGCCGAACGGGGCGTATCGAGACGCTTGAGTACCTGGGCCTCACTGGTGGAGGTTTGATGTCCGACCTGTTCGAGGTAAGCCTCGACCAGTTCGAACTCCGCGGGGCTCAAGCCTCGCAGTTCCAGCTCTACCGGGCGTTCATCACGCAAGCGACCGGCGGTTCTAGCAGCGTCCAGGGCCACCCCGAGACGATCGATCAGTTTTTCGTACAACTCAGGTGTAGCGACTTTTCGTTGTGATTCAACCATCCCTCACCTCATTGAAGATAAGACTCACTCCCCATTGAGAAGCTTAGCTTCGCTGGGCAAACCGGCAGTGCGCCGCGACAAACGGCCCTGAACACGGGTCATCGCCGATGATCGGCAATGGCTCGGCGGTGGTTCGGCAGCAATCAGGGTTTCCCTCGGCAGAGCGCGGTCATGTATGCTACGGCGCTTCCTGTAACTCCACTTCCAGCTTGGCTGGGCATCGAAAACGCCGCATTCGGCGTCGTCTGCGTCCAGCATGGCAACGAAGAGGATTGGGCCACCCCATTCAGTACAAAAGTAGCCATGCACGAACACTACCAGCCCCGTGAAATCGAAGCCGCCGCCCAGTCGTTCTGGGACGAGCAAAAGTCCTTTGAAGTCAGTGAACAGCCAGGCAAGGAGACGTACTACTGCCTGTCGATGTTCCCTTACCCCAGCGGCAAGCTACACATGGGGCACGTGCGCAACTACACCATCGGCGACGTGATCTCCCGCTACCAGCGCATGCAAGGCAAGAACGTCCTGCAACCCATGGGTTGGGACGCCTTCGGCATGCCGGCGGAAAACGCCGCGATGAAGAACAACGTGGCCCCCGCCAAGTGGACCTACGAAAACATCGCCTACATGAAAACCCAGCTGCGCAGCCTGGGCCTGGCGGTGGATTGGTCCCGCGAGGTCACCACCTGCAAGCCCGACTACTACCGCTGGGAACAATGGCTGTTCACCCGCCTGTTCGAAAAAGGCGTGATCTACCGCAAGAACGGCACCGTGAACTGGGACCCGGTGGACCAGACCGTACTGGCCAACGAGCAAGTGATCGACGGTCGCGGCTGGCGCTCCGGCGCGCTGATCGAAAAGCGCGAGATCCCGATGTACTACTTCAAGATCACCGCCTACGCGGATGAACTCCTGGAGAGTCTCGACGAACTGACCGGTTGGCCCGAGCAGGTCAAGACCATGCAGCGCAACTGGATCGGCAAGTCCCGGGGCATGGAAGTGCAGTTCCCGTACGACGTCGCCTCCATTGGCGAAGCCGGCACCCTGAAAGTCTTCACCACCCGCCCGGACACCCTGATGGGCGCCACGTATGTGGCCGTGGCCGCCGAGCATCCGCTGGCCACCCTGGCGGCACGGAACAACCCTGAGCTGCAGGCGTTCATCGCCGAATGCAAAGGCGGCAGCGTCGCCGAAGCCGACGTCGCCACCCAAGAGAAGAAAGGCCTGCCGACTTCGTTGTTCGTCGAGCACCCGCTCACTGGCGAGAAACTGCCGGTGTGGGTCGCCAACTACGTACTGATGCACTACGGCGACGGCGCTGTCATGGCGGTGCCGGCCCACGATGAGCGCGATTTCGAATTCGCCCACAAGTACAACCTGCCGGTCAAAGCCGTGGTGCGCACCAGCGCCGGCGACCAGACCCCGGAACCTTGGCAGGACGCCTACGGCGAGCATGGCGAGCTGATCAACTCCGGTGAGTTCAACGGCCTGGATTTCCCTGGCGCGTTCGATGCCATCGAAGTCGCCCTGATCAAGAAAAACCTCGGCGCCTCGCGCACCCAGTTCCGCCTGCGGGACTGGGGTATCAGCCGCCAACGCTACTGGGGCTGCCCGATCCCGATCGTGCATTGCGATACCTGCGGCGACGTACCGGTGCCGGAAGATCAACTGCCCGTAGTCCTGCCGGAAGACGTCGTACCCGACGGTGCCGGTTCGCCCCTGGCGCGCATGCCCGAGTTCTATGAGTGCAGCTGCCCGAAATGCGGTGCACCGGCCAAGCGTGAAACCGACACCATGGACACCTTCGTCGAGTCCTCCTGGTACTACGCGCGCTATGCCTCGCCGCACTATCAAGGCGGCCTGGTGGAAAAATCCGCGGCTGACCACTGGTTGCCAGTGGACCAGTACATCGGTGGCATCGAACACGCCATTCTTCACCTGCTCTACGCGCGTTTCTTCCACAAGCTGATGCGTGACGAAGGCCTGGTGAGTTCCAACGAGCCGTTCAAGAACCTGCTGACCCAAGGCATGGTGATCGCCGAGACTTACTACCGTCGCGAAGCCAACGGTGCCTACACCTGGTTCAACCCGAGCGACGTCGAACTCGAACGCGACAGCAAGGCCAAGGTCATCAGCGCCAAGCTGATCGCCGACGGCCTGCCGGTGGAAATCGGCGGCACCGAGAAAATGGCCAAGTCGAAGAACAACGGCGTCGACCCACAGTCGATGATCGACCAGTTCGGCGCAGACACCTGCCGCCTGTTCATGATGTTCGCTTCGCCACCTGACATGAGCGCGGAGTGGTCCGATTCGGGCGTCGAGGGCTCGCACCGTTTCCTCAAGCGCGTCTGGCGCCTGGCGCAAGCCCACGTCACCCAGGGCCTGCCGGGCAAGCTGGACGTCGCCGGCCTGAACGACGAGCAGAAAGCCATTCGCCGCTCGATCCACCTGGCCATCAAGCAGGCTAGCCATGACGTCGGCCAGAACCACAAATTCAACACCGCCATCGCCCAGGTGATGACGCTGATGAACGTGCTGGAAAAAGCCGCGCAAGGCACCGAGCAGGATCGTGCACTGATTCACGAAGGCCTGGAAGCCGTGACGTTGCTGCTCGCGCCGATCACCCCACACATCAGCCACGAGCTGTGGAATCAACTGGGTCACGCCGACCCGGTGATTGACGCACGTTGGCCGGTGGTGGACGAAACCGCGCTGGTGCAGGACAGCCTGACCCTGGTCATCCAGGTCAACGGCAAGCTGCGCGGCCAGATCGAAATGCCGGCTGCCGCCACTCGCGAAGAAGTCGAAGCCGCTGCGCGGGCCAACGAAAACGTGCTGCGCTTTGTCGATGGACTGACGATTCGCAAAGTGATCGTCGTGCCCGGCAAACTGGTCAACATCGTCGCAAGCTAATTGGATCGGGCGCGGGCTTGAGCCTGGCGCCGAATACAACCTGCGGGGTCGCATGATCGACCCCCATAGGGTTCAAGGGGAGCAACAAGATGATCAAACGTAATCTGCTGGTAGTGGGCCTCGCGGTCCTGTTGAGCGCCTGCGGCTTCCAACTGCGTGGCACCGGCACTACCGAGCTGGCGATCAAGGAACTGGACCTCAGCGCACGGGACGCCTATGGCGAAACCGTGAAAATGCTGCGCCAGACCCTGGAGAACAGTGGCGTCAAGGTCTACAGCGGTGCGCCGTACAAGCTGGTGCTGGCCGGTGAACAACAAAGCCAGCGCAGCCTGAGCTATGCCGGTGCCGGTCGTTCGGCCGAATACGAGCTGACCAACGTGCTGAGCTATGAGATCCGTGGCCACAACAACCTGTCGCTGCTGGACGACAAGCTCCAGGTGCAGAAAGTCTACCTGCACGACGGCAATAACATCACCGGCTCCGACCAGGAGTCCATCCAAGTGCGCGGCGAAATGCGTCGTGAACTCGTACAGCGCATGATGCTGCGCCTGCAACAGCTGAGCCCGACCCAGCTGGAGCAACTGCAACAGACCGCCGACGCCCGCGCCAAGGCCGAAGCCGATGCGCTGGAAGCGGCACGCAAGGCTGAGGCGGAAACCCCGCAGCAGTCGCCGTTGCAGATCCCGGCTGAATAAGCCTTGCGGGGCGCTCCGGCGCCCCGCTCGCCTTTTCTTATGAAGCTCGCTCCCGCCCAACTCGGCAAACACCTGCAAGGCGCCCTCGCGCCGGTCTACATCATCAGTGGCGATGACCCACTGCTGTGCCAGGAAGCCGCCGACGCCATCCGCTCCGCCGCCCGTCAGCAAGGCTTCGACGAGCGCCAGGTCTTCGCCGCCGACGCCAGTTTCGACTGGGGCACGCTGCTGCAGGCCGGAGCGAGCATGTCGTTGTTCGCCGAAAAACGCCTGTTGGAACTGCGCTTGCCCTCCGGCAAACCCGGGGACAAGGGCGCCGCCGCGCTGATCGAATATTGCTCACGCCCGGCCGAAGACACGGTACTGCTCATCAGCTTGCCGAAACTCGACGGCAGCGCGCAGAAGACCAAATGGGGCAAGGCCCTGGTCGAAGGCCAACAGACCCAGTTCGTGCAGATCTGGCCGGTGGATGTCAGCCAGTTGCCCAGCTGGATCCGCCAGCGCCTGTCCCAAGCCGGTCTCTCGGCCAGCCAGGACGCAGTGGAGCTGATTGCCGCCCGGGTCGAAGGCAACCTGCTGGCCGCCGCCCAGGAAATCGAAAAGCTCAAGCTGATGGCCGAAGGCGGACAGATCACCGTGGAAACGGTGCAGGCTGCCGTGGCCGACAGTGCGCGCTTCGATGTCTTCGGGTTGACCGATGCGATCCTCAACGGTGAAGCCGCCCATGCCCTGCGCATGCTCGAAGGCCTGCGGGGCGAAGGCGTCGAACCGCCGGTGATCCTCTGGGCCCTGGCCCGGGAATTGCGCCTGCTGGCCAACCTGTCCCTGCAATACAGCCAGGGCGTACCGCTGGACAAGGCCTTCAGCCAGGCCCGCCCGCCCGTCTGGGACAAACGCAAACCGCTGATGAGCAAGGCCCTGCAACGCTATTCCGCATCGCGCTGGGCGCAATTGCTCCTTGAGGCCCAGCGCATCGATGCGCAGATCAAGGGCCAGGCCGCCGGTTCACCGTGGATGAGCCTCAGTCGCTTGTCGCTGTTGATGGCTGGACAGCGGTTGACGTTGCCTGCCGAATAAGCACGCACTGAAGGCTGTTCTGCGGCGAAGATATCTGTGGGAGCAAGGCTTGCCCGCGATGAAAGCAGCGCGGTGTCTCTGAAACCGAGGTGCCTGTATCGCGAGCAAGCTTTGCTCCCACCTATCGGCGCCACAAGTCGTGTGTTCGTCTGAATGACATTTCCTACGCAATGCAGGGACTGGACAGCCCCCCAACTCTGCCCCATGATTTATCCTGCAAAACCCAACCTACGAGAGTACCCACCATGAGCAAAAAGCCATCCAAGCATGGCCCCAACAAGGCCAAATCCATCGTCGCCCAGCCCCTGTTCCGCAGCCGCCAGGAACGACCCGCCAAGGGCAAAGGCAGCTACCGCCGCGAAGCCTTCCAGTCTGACAACTGGGAGGCTTCTTGCTTTCTGGCCGCTTGAAACACCAGGACAAGCCCTACGCCCCTTTCGCATGTTAAGGTCAGCACCTGATTTGTATTTCTGGACCCGTGCATGCCCTTCTGTCTTTCCCATCGTTGGCCACTGCGCCAAATGATTGTTGCCACAAGCGTTGCCCTGCTTGTCGCCTGCGCCGAAAAACCTACTGCCGCCGACGCCCAACCGCTCCAGACAGCCCCCGCCGTGACCGCTCCGGCCATCGTGCCACCCCTGGTGCCGACCGGTGAAGACCTGGCCATTGCGCCCACCCAGACCTTCGCGCAATGGCAGGCCGGGTTTCGCAAGGAGGCACTGGCCGCCGGGATCCGAGGCGACCTGTTCGACCGTGCGTTTATCGGCGTCAGCCCGGACATGAGCGTGATCAAGGCCGATCGCAGCCAGCCGGAATTCACCCGCCCCGTGTGGGAATACCTCGATGGCGCGCTGTCGCCACTGCGGGTCAACAAAGGCAAGAGCCTGATCCAACAGAACGCCCAGATCCTGCAAAGCATCGAGCAGCGTTATGGCGTCGATCGTGAGGCGCTGGTAGCGGTGTGGGGCATGGAGAGCAACTTCGGCCAGTTCCAGGGCAGCAAGTCGGTGATCAACTCCCTGGCGACCCTGGCCTACGAAGGACGGCGCCCGGGTTTTGCCCATGCGCAACTGATCGCCGCGCTGCAAATCCTGCAACAGGGCGATATCACACCGGAAAAAATGCTTGGCTCCTGGGCCGGCGCCATGGGCCAGACCCAGTTCATTCCCACCACGTACAACACCCATGCGGTGGATTTCGACGGCGACGGTCGCCGCGACATCTGGGGCAGCTCCACCGACGCCCTGGCCTCGACCGCCCACTACCTGCAAAGCTCCGGCTGGCAGCGTGGCCAGCCGTGGGGGTTCGAAGTCGATCTCCCAGAGGGCTTCGACTACACACTGGCCGATGGCACGATCCGCAAGCCTGTTGCTGAATGGGAGCGACTGGGGGTTTCAGAATATGGTGGCCTGCCAATAACCCCGGATGACAAACAGCTGTCGGCGTCCCTGCTCCTGCCGGCCGGCCATCGCGGCCCGGCGTTCCTGATCTTTGATAACTTCCGCGCCATCCTCAAGTACAACAACTCGTCGTCCTATGCCTTGGCGGTCGGGTTGTTGTCAAAGCGCTTTACCGACGGCGGGCTGGTCTATGGCCAGTGGCCCAAGGAGGACCTACCCCTGAGTCGCAGCGAACGCATCGAGCTGCAAACCCTGCTGGGCAAGCACAACTATGACGCGGGCAACCCCGACGGCATCATCGGCGCCAACACCCGCAAGGCCATCCGCAGCGCCCAGCAGTCGTTTGGCTGGCCGGCTGATGGGTATCCGACGCACCAGTTGCTGGAGGCGTTGCGTAACCGCTGAGTCAGCCGTATGTCGGCTACCGCTATCGCGAGCAAGCTCGCTCCCACAGGTATTCCCGGTCAACCTGTGGGAGCGAGCTTGCTCGCGATGACTGATTTGCAGGCGCTACATGACTAGCGGCTGACCACCACATCCTGCTCCAGCACCAACCTCTTCTCCCCCGCATCCAGCGTCACCAATGCCCCCATGGGCAAGGTCAGGTTCGGATCGCAGTGCCCGCTGCGCCAGCCGGACAATACCGGAATACGCAACGGCGCGAAGGTCTGTTCGAGCAATCGGTTCAACGCCTCGACGTCGACCCCGGCCACATCGCCCACCAACACGCCGCGTAGCTGGTGCAACGTGCCGGCCAACCGCAGCTGCGTCAGCAATCGGTCGATGCGGTACAGCGGCTCGTTGACGTCTTCGATGAACAGGATCACCCCTTCGGCGTCGATCTGATAAGGCGTGCCCATGGTCGCGGCAATCATCGACAGGTTGCCGCCCAGCAGACGTCCGTGGGCGATACCCGGTTCAACGGTGGTCAATGGATACGCTGCGGGATGGCTTAGCGCGCTGCCGGCCTTCAACTGGCCACGCAGCAGGCTGAAAAACGAGGTGACGGTTGGGGGTTCCTTGTCGCCCAGCAGATCGGCGTTGAGCAGCGGCCCGTGGAAGGTCACGAAGCCTGCGTAGCGGCTGATGGCCAGGTGCAGGGCGGTGATGTCGCTGTAGCCTACGAAGGGTTTGGGGTTGCGCTTTAAGAGCTCGAAATCGATACGATCGAGTAGACGGGGCGTGCCGTAGCCGCCGCGTAGGCAGATGATGGCTTTGACTTCTGGGTCGGCGAAGGCGGTGTGCAGGTCGTTGAGGCGTACTTCGTCGCTGCCGGCCAGGTAGTCGCTCTTTTCATAGACGCCGGGGAATATTCGCAGCTCATGGCCCCTTGCGCGCATCCATTGGATGGCTTTTTCCGTGTCCAGGGGGGCGGGGCCGGCGGGTGCGATCACGGCGATCAGGCCTTCTTGAGGG
>NZ_JAHBCZ010000060.1:0-24138 GCF_019956035.1 Pseudomonas sp. A-RE-22 | reverse complement strand
CCCGAATTTCTTGACGACCATAGAGCATTGGAACCACCTGATCCCATCCCGAACTCAGCAGTGAAACGATGCATCGCCGATGGTAGTGTGGGGTTTCCCCATGTGAGAGTAGGTCATCGTCAAGATTAAATTCCGAAACCCCTATCTGCTGACGCAGGTAGGGGTTTTGTTTTTGCCTGAAATAAAAATCGTTGGCCAAAAAAGGATGACCTGTAGAGGTCGTCCTTTTTTGCATCCGGCCCTTAAGCCTCGGGTACAGGGCAGCTCAGATCCCCTTCCTTGCACTTGAGATAGTTCTTGAATGCCTCGACCCGGGCCTTAGTCTGGGTGGTGATGCAGTTGCTGTAGATCAGCGGGTAGACGCTACCGCCCTCGACCCCGGAGGCGGAGAAATTGCATTCGGCGTCACGGAAGCCTATCCAGGCACGCTGCGCCTTGACCAGCATCTGCTTGGCCTCCGGATTGTCCTTCAGGCGTGCCGTGATCTGCTTGTACAAGCTGTTCAGCTCGTTGTCGGCGGCCTTGTTTTCTTTGGCTGCACATTGGTTCATTTCGCCTTGAGTGGTGGCGTCGGCACAGTCGTCGGCCTGAGCAGCGGTGACGAAAAGCAGCGGCATCAGGGCCAGAAGCAAGCGCGGGGACATGTTTGGTCTCTCCTTGAGGAGGGTGAAAACGCCGGGTGAGTTTACATCGCTCCATAGAGTTTTAGAGAAGGTGATCCTGATACAACTTTCTGGTTGGCCTTGTGGTCTTACAAGCCTACTGTTGAAACACAGGAGGTGACTCATGCATTCATCCGACCGCATTGAAAGAAAGATCCTGCTCAAGGCTCCGCGCTCTCACGTCTGGCGAGCCCTGGCCAATGCCGAAGCTTTCGGCCAATGGTTCGGTGTCGCCCTTGAGGGGAAACGGTTTGTGGCAGGGGAGCGTACCCAGGGGCAAATCACTTATCCAGGTTACGAGCATCTCATCTGGGACGTAGCCGTGGAGCGGGTGGAGCCTGAGCGGGTGTTCTCGTTTCGCTGGCATCCTTACGCTGTCGAGCCGCAGGTGGATTACTCTCAAGAGTCCGAAACCCGGGTGCTATTCGAACTCGAAGACATGGATGGCGGTACCTTGCTCAAAGTCGTGGAGTCGGGTTTCAACAACATTCCCGAGGCTCGCCGGCTCAAGGCTTTTCGCATGGACAGCCGTGGCTGGGACGAGCAAATGGCCAATATTGAAGCCTTCCTGAGCAAGTCTTGATCGGGGGCTGCTGAGGGGCTAAGGGTTTTCGGAGGGGAGCGGTATAGCGAATGTCTTACACGAGATGGTAGCTATGTCGTCTATTTCGTTTTGGATCCGAGGCGTAATCTGGACTCATCCACTGAAGCACAGGAAGTGCTCAGGATCAGGGACGATCGACCTTGCAAGGAAAGCTATCGACAGGGAGTCGTAATGGTCTTGGAAAAACCCGCTTCGGCGGGTTTTTTTTCGCCCGCAAAAAATCCGGGAAGGTCCTATAGCGAAACGCTTACACGCCGTTGCTGCTTTCTCGTCTTTTTCCAAGATGCCGATGGGCCTAATCTATGTTCATCCACTGGGTACAGGGAGTGCTCGGGGTCATGGATGATTGGACCAGGCATGGAATGCCGGACAGGAAGTCAAATTGGTCCTCAAAAAACCCGCCTAGGCGGGTTTTTTTTCGTCTGTGAAAAAGTGGCCTGATCATGCCAACTGCCGGGTCATGGTGCGGTCGGAACCATCGGCAGCGAGAGCCTGGCCCCCAGGCGTCCGGTCCGCACCATCAGCGGCCACAGGCTGCTGGTAATCGCTAGCCTGGGTAAAGAAACGGTCCTGCTGCTGGCTCGGCAAGGCAAACGCACTGGCGCTCAGGGCGAAGGTGGTAACGGCGATCAAGGTATTGAGCGTTTTCATGGTAAAGACTCCGGTCATATCAAGGGTTGAGTGCCGGGTCGTTCAGATGTCGTGATCTGCTGAACCCGTTGCAGCGGCGATGGTTGTCTTGCTGCATGGGTTCAGATTAGGGGCGAGGCGGGGGCGGGCGTTAGACGGATACTGCCCTGGTTTTGCCTGATCCTGTTTGTGTGCAGGATCAGGCGCTACTGGCTTGCAGCGCCTGGGCGCGCAAACGAGCGATATCCTTGCTCGGGGAGGCGCCAAATAGACGGCTGTATTCACGGCTGAACTGCGAAGGGCTTTCATACCCCATCTTGTAGCCAATTGACGAAACGTCGCTGTTCTCCGCCAACAGCAACCGTCGGGCTTCCTGTAGGCGCAGTTGTTTCTGATATTGCAGCGGGCTCATGGCGGTCACGGCTTTGAAGCGGTGATGCAGCGCCGAAGGGCTGAGATTGATCATTTGTGCCAGGCTGTCGATGCTAAACGGTTCGGCGTAATGGGTATTGAGCCACTCGATGGCACGGCTGATGCGATGGGTCTGGGTGTCAGGAATGGCGATTTCGTGCAAGCGCTGGCCTTGGGCGCCACGCAGCAGTCGGTAGAAAATCTCCTGTTGGGCCAAAGGCGCGAGGGTGGCGATATCGTCCGGACTGTCCAACAGTCGCAGCAAGCGCAACACCGCGTCGAGCAATGGCGCATCGATACGGTCCAGGAACAACCCGCGTCCGGTTCTTTCGGCCGGCACGCCGATAGGGCTGGCGTCGGCCATCAGGCGGCAGATCTGTGCCGGGTCGATGTCGAGGCGGATGCACAAGTAGGGGCGTTCAGGACTGGCTTCAATCACCTGGCCGGCCAGCGGCAGGGTCACCGAGACGACCAGGTAATTGAGCGGGTCATACACGTAGCATTCGTCCGCCAGGCGCACTTCCTTGCGCCCCTCGATAATCACGCATAAACCAGGCTTGTGCACGGTGTGCAGGGCTTCGGTCGGCTGGTCGCTACGGATCAGGTGCAAGGCCTCGATGGCCGTAGGGTGGACGCCATATTCCGGCGCAAAGCGCTTCATCAGGCTCGCTAATTCGGTGCGGCGCTGGCTGACGCCGTCGTCTGGCGCGATGTGGATGGACGTGGATACCGACATGCCGATCAATCTCCCAGGCCAAATTGAGTGGACCGCGCTAGTAAAGCCGATTGCACGGCTGTCGGCCAGAGTCGGCTTTATCGCCACAGCATCGTGCAAGTGCGCAGGAGGATCCGGCTAACCCCGACCTCGGTCGGTTCCCTAATCTGGACCTGTCAAAACGCTCCCACCGGGGCCAACACATCCAGACGAGGAAACCATCATGTCAGATATTCAAAACAAAGTAGTGGTCATCACCGGCGCCAGCAGCGGGATTGGTGAAGCGGCGGCGCGGTTGCTCGCGGCTCGCGGTGCCCGTGTCGTGCTTGGCGCCCGGCGCATCGATCGTTTGCAAACGCTGGTGCAGGAACTCGAAACCGCCGGCCAGCAAGCGGTCTGCAAAGCGGTGGACGTGACCCGCCGCGACGATGTCCAGCACCTGATCGACTTTGCTGTCGAGCGGTTCGGTCGGGTCGACGTGATCATCAACAATGCCGGGGTCATGCCGCTCTCCAAGCTCGAGGCGCTGAAAGTCGAGGAGTGGGACCGCATGATCGACGTCAACATCCGTGGCGTGCTCCACGGCATCGCCGCCGGCTTGCCGCTGATGCAGCGCCAGCGCAGCGGCCAGTTCATCAACATCGCGTCCATCGGCGCCTACGCCGTCAGCCCGACTGCCGCCGTGTATTGCGCCACCAAGTTTGCCGTGCGGGCGATTTCCGAGGGCTTGCGCCAGGAAGTCGGGGGAGATGTGCGCGTGACGGTGATTTCCCCTGGCGTGACCGAATCGGAACTGGCCGAGAGCATTTCCGATGAAGGTGGACGTGCCGAAATGCGCGAGTTCCGCAGGATCTCCATTCCGGCCGAAGCCATCGCCCGGGCGATCGCCTACGCCATCGAACAACCGGCGGATGTGGACGTCAGCGAACTGATCGTGCGCCCCACCGCCAGCCCGTTTTGAACCGCGTTTTACCTGACAGGAGATGTCCCATGAGAAAGGCCTTTGGAGACCAGGACAAATTTGTCGGCCTGTGGGTGACGGCTGATGGCGTGATTCGCCATCGGCTGCTGCCGGGCGGACGCTATGACGAAGCGCGGGGTTTGCGTGAGAGTGCGTACCAGGGCGACTACTGGTTGCAGGACGACCATATCGAATACCACGACGACACCGGTTTCACCGCCGATGGGGATTTTCGTGAGGGGGTGCTGTATCACGCGGGGATGGTGTTGTATTGCCAGGAAGGGTGATGAATCCACGGGTGGCTGGGTGGGAGCAAGGCTTGCCCGCGATAGAGGCGATGCGGTCTTTTAGAAATCGAGGCGCCTGTTTCGCGAGCAAGCTTTGCTCCCACAGCACAGCACAGTCATGCCTGGTTGGGACTTAGCGTTACACCAGTTCCAACCGCGCCGCAGCACGTTGGGCGATCTGCGAGCGGACCCGGAACGATTCTGCGGTACGCCGGTGGGCTTCTTCCAGGACGCGCGTTGGTGCAGTGTCCGGGCTGCCGGCGTTGAACGGCGGGGCAGGGGCGTATTCGAGCTGCAGTTGGACCAGTTCGGCGGTGTCCTGGTCGAACAGTTCGGCGGCCAGGGTCAGGGCAAAATCGATCCCGGCCGTGATGCCGCCACCGGTGAGCAGGTTGCCATCGCGGACTACGCGATCCTTGACCGGTGTCGCGCCCAGGGTTTGCAGCAGGCTGTGATAGGCCCAATGGGTGGTGGCGCGCTTGCCTTGCAACAGACCCGCCGCACCGAGCACCAGCGAACCGGTGCACACGGACGTGATGTATTTCGCCTCGGCGGCCTGCCGCTTGATGAAGGCCAGCGTTTGCTCGTCTTCCATCAGAGGCCCGACGCCGGTCCCGCCGGGGACGCAGATCACGTCGAGCTTCGGGCAGTCCTCGAACGTGGTGGTGGGCAACAACACCAGCCCGGTGCTGGCAGTGACCGGCGCCAGGTCCTTCCAGATCAGGTGGACCTTCACGTCTGGCAACGAGGCCAGTACGTCATAAGGGCCGGTCAGGTCCAACTGCTGGACTTGGGGGAATAACAGCAAACCGATCTGCAGCGTCATGTCGCGTGCTCCTTTGGATGATGCCCGAGGGGTGGACGGTTTTACTTTAGATCCGTAGGCTCTGGCGTATACGCCAATAAACCCACGAATCACGCCAATATGCCCAATCCACCGAAAACCGTTCATGTGCTGGCCTTCGCCAACGTGCAAGTGCTGGATGTCACCGGGCCTTTGCAAGTGTTTGCCTCGGCCAACGACCTGGCTCGCCAGCAAGGCCTGCCGTTGCCCTACACGCCCACGGTCATCGCTGTGGGGGGCGGGGCGGTAATGTCCTCGGCAGGGTTGGCGCTGTTAGCCGAGCCGCTGCCGAGCGAAGGCAGCGACACGCTGTTGATCGCCGGTGGCTGGGGCGTGTACGAAGCGGCGAAGGATCCGGCGCTGGTGGCCTGGGTCAAAGAGCACGGCCTGCGTTCGCGAAGGGTGGCGTCGGTGTGCACCGGGGCGTTCCTGCTGGCCGCCAGCGGTTGGCTGGACGGGCGGCGCGTGGTGACGCACTGGACCCGCTGCGAACAACTGGCCGAGCAGCATCCGCAATTGCGGGTCGAACCCAACCCGATTTTCATCAACGATGGCCCGGTCTGGACCTCGGCCGGGGTCACGGCCGGCATCGACCTGGCCTTGGCGCTGGTGGAGGAGGACCTGGGCCGCGCGGTGGCGCTGGAGGTCGCCCGGCACCTGGTGGTGTTCCTCAAGCGTCCCGGCGGGCAATCGCAGTTCAGCGTGACGTTGTCGCTGCAAAAGCAAGGCAGTCGGTTTGATGACCTGCATGCCTGGATCGCCGAAAACCTCACCCGTGACCTGGGCCTGTCGAGCCTGGCCGCCAAGGTCGGCATGAGCGAACGCAGCTTTGTGCGGCACTACCGCGCCGACACCGGCCAGACTCCGGCGCGGGCGGTGGAGTTGATTCGCGTGGAAACCGCTCGCCGCTTGTTGTCCGACACCGCTGTGTCGATCAAGCGGGTGGCGGTGCAGTGTGGCTTCGGCAGTGAGGAAACCTTGCGCCGCAGCTTTTTGCGGGCCATGGGGGTGACGCCACAGGCCTATCGCGAGCGGTTCGCCGTCAGCCCTCAAGTAGTTCCAGCAATGCCTTGAGCGTGGCCTCGGGGGCTTCCTGTGGGATGTTGTGGCCGACACCGGCCAGCACGCGGCGCTCATAAAAACCTGTGAAGTGTTCGGCGTCTTCATCGTGTTCCGGCGCTGGCCCCACGCCGTCGTCGGCACCGCACAGGGAAATGCTCGGCACGCTGATGGCCGGTTGTGCCGCCAGCCGTTCCTCCATCCACTCCAGCGTCGGGTCGCCCGGCGCGTACATGAAGCGATGACGGTAGGAGTGGATCACCACGTCGACGAAGTCCGGGTTGTCGAACGACGCAGCACTGAGGGGATACAGTTCGGCGCCACGTTTCCAGGTCGGTGACCACAGGCGCCAGAGCAATTCACACAGTTCACGTCGGTTCCGGGTCAGGCCCTCGACACCCCGCGCCGTGTGGAAATAGTACTGGTACCACAGGCGATGTTCGGTTTCCGGGTCCAGCGGCTGCTTGGAACGTGGGATGTTCTGCAGGTTGTAGCCGTCGCCCGTCACCAGACAGCGAACTCGCTCGGGCCACAGCGCCGCGACGATACACGCCGCCCGACCGCCCCAATCGTAGCCGCACAGCGTCGCTTGAGGGATGGAGAGTACGTGCATCAGGTCCAGCAGGTCCTGGGCCAGTGCCGCTTGCTGGCCGGAGCGCAAGATGGCCGGATTGTTGAACCGGGTCGGGCCGTAGCCGCGCAGGTAGGGCACGATGACCCAGTATCCACGCTCGGCCAGGGCGGGCGCGACTTCATCGAAAGCCCTGGGATCGTAAGGAAAACCGTGCAGCAGGATGATGGGTTCGCCGCTGGCGGGACCGTGTTCTTCGTAGGCGATGCGTAACAGCGGCGTCACGGCGAAGTTGACCTTGGGATCGAGGTTCATGTTGGCCTCCGGCATTGCCCGATTGCGATCAGGCGGGTTCCTGGTTCACGTATTTGGCCCGATCCGGCGTAAACGTCACGATCATGTTCGTGCTGGAACAGGTGAGGGTGCGCTCCTGGGTCAGGTCGATGTCCAGGTCTTCACCGCGCAGGCCCTGCCATTGGGCGAGGTACTTGAGGCAGCCGAATTTTTCGTTTTTCTTCAGGCTGCGGCTGACGCCACCTTTCCAGCCCAGCACAGGCAATTCACCGGCCAGGCAGCGTTGCGCCAGTTCGGGAAACTTCACCCCGCGGTCGCGGCCGATTTCCCAGCATTTGATCAGGCCCCGGTCCTGGCCCTCCCAGAGGTCTTCGCGGGTCAGGCCTGTTCGGGGTGGGGTGGTGATGGGGCGTTTGATATGGGTCATGTCAGATCCTTGAGTCGGGTTTTTATCGGGCAGCTCCGCTGCACCCGTGAGAGCATCGATCTTAGGAGGGGTTTGGGGGGCTGGCAACTTCTTAACGGGGCGTGGTGATAAATGGGGCCGTAGGAGTTGTGTAGGAGCTGTCGAGTGCAACGAGGCTGCGATCTTTCCCCAGCCCCTTGAGTCTCAAGTGAAAGATCAAAAGATCGCAGCCTTCGGCAGCTCCTACAGGGGGCAGCCCAGCGGGATAAATTCCCTCATCACACTGGTGCGGCATGTTGCGCTGGGGATTCAGCAGTTGATCGAGCTGGCCAAGTTGTTGGCCAATCGTGCGCTGGATGACCTCGAACTGGCTGAGTCGACACAATAGCCAGTACACCATGATCGTTCCCACGCTCTGCGTGGGAATGCATCCCGTGACGCTCTGCGTCACCCTCCAGAGCGGAACGCGGAGCGTCCCTGGCGGCGTTCCCACGTGGGAGCGTGGGAACGATCACAAACCCAGCGGGAGCAAGCTCCCTCGCCACAGGGACTGTGCTCAGTCTGAAGGGCAGCCCGGTTCACGGCTGCCAATGAGTTTTCTCCCCGCTCAACTTGCGATCCAGGAAGCTCGCCGCGCTGATCAGCGCCAGGAGGGTCAGGGCTTGGGGAGTGTTGCCCAGGTGGTAGCCGTGGCTGTCGAATTCTTCGGCGTACAGCCCCAGCGGGTTGGCGTAGCGCAGCAGTTGTTCGAATTCCAGCTGGGCTTTTTCCACGCGGCCGGCGCGGGCCAGGCATTCGACGTACCAGAATGAGCAGGCCGCGAATGAGCCTTCGATGCCGCTGAGGCCGTCGATGGGGCTATCGTCGTTGCGGTAGCGATAGACCATGCCGTCGCGCACCAGGTTTTTTTCGATGGCGTCGAGCGTCGAGAGCCAGCGCGGGTCGCGGGCGCTGACGAAGCGCACCAGCGGCATCAACAGCATCGAGCCGTCCAGGGCGGTGCTGCCCAGGCGCTGGATGAAGTGCTGGTGTTCGTCGTTCCAGAAGTTTGTCCAGATGTCCTGGTAGATGGCCTGGCGCGTCTCGTCCCAGCGGGCGAACGGGGCGGGCAGGGAGCGTTTTTCGGCCAGGCGGATGGCGCGATCCACGGCGACCCAGCACATCAGTCGCGAATGCAGGAAATGCTGTTTGTCGCCGCGCATTTCCCAGATCCCCACATCCTTGTCCTGCCAGACCTTGCACACTTGGTCGACCACGTCGACGGTGTGTTTCCAGCCTTGATGGGAGATGGCTTCGCCGTATTTGTTGACCAGGTACACCGCGTCCATCAGCTCGCCGAAAATGTCCAACTGCACCTGTTTGTAGGCCAGGTTGCCGATGCGTACCGGTCGGGCGTTGCCGAAGCCACTCAGGTGCGGCAGCTCGGTTTCGGGCAGTTCCAGCCTGCCGTCCAGGCCGTAGAGGATGTTGAGTTTGATCGGCTGGTCACGGCAGTCGCTGACCCGGCCACGCAGCCAGCGCATGTAGGCGTTGGCTTCTTCGACGAAGCCCAGGCGCATGAACGCGTAGACGGTGAACGAGGCGTCGCGGATCCAGGTGTAGCGGTAATCCCAGTTGCGCTCGCCGCCGCGGGTTTCCGGCAGGCCGAAGGTGGCGGCGGCGAGGATGGCGCCGTGTTTGCGCGAGGTCAGCAGCTTCAGCGCCAGGGCCGAACGGTTGACCGTTTCCCGCCAGCGTCCCCGGTAGGTGGACTGAGCGATCCAGCCGCGCCAGAACGCCAGGGTGCGTTCCAGGCAGATCGCGCTGACATCGTCCTGAAGGCGCGGATCGTCAATGCCACCCAGCAGGAACTCGGCGCTCTGGCCCTGCGTCAGGGTGAACTCGGCCACCGCCGCATTGCCGTCCAGCGTCATGGGCTGATCGGAGCATAAGCGCAGGCTCGGTTGTCCCGGCGCCTCGAAACAGATGTGGGCAGCGTCCTGGCGCGCCGTGGTGGCGGCCCGGGCGTAGTCATGCCGCACGGCGCAGCGCATGCGAAACGTCGCGCTGCCGACGGTCATGTGCACCTTGCGCATCAGCACCGGTAAATCATCCTCGCTGTCACCGATGGGCAGCAGGTCGGTGACTTCCACCACGGCGCCGTCGCTCAGCCAGCGGGTTTGCAGCACGTTGGTGTCGGGCAGGTAGATCTGCTGGCGACGGGCATTCGGCAGGTCCGGGGCCAGTTGGAAAATCCCCGCTTCGGGCGTATCCAGCAGCGAACAGAAGATCGATGGGCTGTCGAATTCCGGCCAGCAGAAAAAATCGACGCTGCCTCGGTCGTTGATCAGCGCGGCGCTGCGCATGTCGCCGATGATGCCGTGGTTCTCGATGGGGCTTTGCGGTTCGTCATGATCAGCCATTGCCGCGAAACCCCGGATAAAGGCTCATCCCGCCATCGATGAACAGCGTGGTGCCCACCACATAATCGGACAAGTCCGAGGCCAGCCAGACCACCGCGTTGGCGACGTCCTCCACATCGCCGACGCGACCGAAAGGAATCAGCTCCAGCAGTTTCTGTCCCTGCTCGCCCTCGGTGGCATCCTGGTTGATGGCCGTGCGGATGGCGCCGGGGGCGATGCTGTTGATGCGGATGCGCTGGTGGCTGGTTTCCTGGGCCAGACTCTGCATCAGCAGATCGACCCCGCCCTTGGACGCAGCGTAATTGGCGTGGCCCGCCCAGGGAATGCGCTGGTGCACCGAACTCATGTGAATGATCTTGCCAGCGGCCCGGGACACGCCCCGGCGAATGCCCTGGCGGGTGAAAATTCGCAGCGCGGCGCGAGCACAGAGGAACTGGCCGGTGAGGTTGGTGCCGATCACGGTGTTCCAGTCTTCCAGGGTCATGTCGACGGTGGCGGCGTCTTTTTGCAGGCCGGAGTTGGCGACCAGGATGTCCAGCGCGCCAAACGCTTCGAGGGTCTGGGCGAACAGCCGTTCGACGTCCGGCTCCTTCGACACATCGGCCCCGACGGCGATGGCGCGGCCGCCGGTGGCGTTGATTTCACGGGCCAGCGCTTCGGCCGGGCCGGCGCTGGAGTGGTAGTTGAGTACCACCGCGGCACCCGCATCTGCCAACGCCCTGGCCGCGCCTGCGCCAATGCCGGAGCTGGCGCCGGTGACCAGGGCAACCTGTCGGGCGAGGGATATCTGCATGGTCTAGCACCTTGAATTGAGGGCCTTACCTGCTGACTGGCGTGAGGCGTGCAGAGTTCATTTGGGTGAAGCGGTCTTCATATTCCAGATTCAAACACAAACCTGTGGCAAGGGGACTGTGGGAGCATAGCTTGCTCGCGAAACAGGCGACTCGATTTCTGAAAGACCGCATTGCCTTCGTCGCGGGCAAGCCTTGCTCCCACAATTACCCCGCCACAAAGAATGTTGCTTCAGACCGGCTGTTACCAACCCCGACCCGAATTCACCCAGAAATTCACCGACAACGACGTAGACACCGACTCCACCTGATGGAACCAACCTTCCGGCAAAAACAGCAAATCCCCAGCCTCCAATGTCACGCGCATGAAGGTCACGTCGCGGGCGTGGGGGAAGCGTTGGTAGTCCGGCGCGTCCGGGTTGAAATCACAGCCGTCCAACCCGCCTTGGGGCGCAGTGGACCAGGTGCCCAGGGCTTCGCGGTGGTGAGGCGCGGCGAGGGTGAAGGTTTTCTGGCCCCAGACCTGGGCGAACAGGTTGTCGGTGTCGTCGCGATGCAGCGGCGTCAGGGTGCCCTTGGGGCCGATCCAGATGCGCGGTGGGATGAACAGTGAGGCGTCGAAGTAGGGCGGGTACTTGATCTGCTCCATCAGTTGCGCCGGCAGGATGTTGTTGCCCATGTAGGCCGGTGGTTCGCCGTCGGCGCCCTTGGTCGCCGGGCTGTCGAGGGAGGCGATGAAGTCGGCCATGGACGTGGAGCGGAAATCCCGCTCGGTGGAGAAGGTCTTCTTCACGTAGTCGCCGTGGCGGGTGATGCCTTGCAGCTCGGCAAAATGCACCAGGGATTCTTCGCGGCTGAGCTTGAACAATGGCCAGTCCTGCAAGGCATCGCTGATGACCAGCGGAATGCCGTGGGGCAGATAGCGCGCTTGAAACTCCTGTACCGACAGCTCGCTGCGGGGACGACGCTCCACCCTGCGTTGGGTCGGCAGGCTGGCGGTGAGTTTTTCGCTGAAGCGCGACGGGGTGGGGTAGCGCTTGTTCATGTCGACCTTTTCCACCACGCCACCGCCATGTCGGGCATGGTCGATGATCTGCGGCAGCAGCGTCGCCAGGCCCATGTTGCCGCCAATCTTCAGGCGCCCGCTGGCGAACAGTTCCTCGACATTGGCCAGGCCCGCCATGATCCCGAGGAAGTCCTTTTCCGCCACCTCGATGGTGACGTCGGGGCTGCTGTGGCGGCCGGCCTGGGTGCGACTGCTGGCCTTGACCTCGGACCAGTAGGCCTGGTGCGGGCCGAACACGAATTGGAAGACGCCTTCGATACCTACGGCGCCGGCATTGGCGAACAGCTTGCCCAGGATGGTTTGCAGGTCCACGGCGGTCACTCTTGCGGGTTTTTGGTCTTAGCAGGTAACGAGGGCCTGGAGCAGAAATTTAGGCCCCGTCGCCGCGTCATCGACCGTCGCCCTAGCGCGTCGCGACCATGAACACCCGGGGAAACGGCAGCAGCACCGTTCCATCCTCCAGGGTGGGATAAGCCTGTTCGATCGCCTTGAGGTACTGCGCCAGATACTGCTCGCGTTGCGTCTCATCCAGCGGGTCGAGAAACGGCCGCAAGCCGCTGCCCTTGAACCATTCCACCACGCCTGCGGCGCCACCGGCCAGGGGGTGATGGTAGGTGGTGCGCCACACATCGACGCGGCTGCAGTGGGGTTTGAGGATCGCGTAATAGGTGCTGGCGTCCTCCACCTCGGTCCGAGAATCAGCCGCCCCGGCCAGTTGGCTGGCCCAAGGCCCGCTTGCTGCGATTTCCCGCATCAGGCGGTGGGAGGGCTGGTGCAGGGTGTCGGGCATCTGGATCGCCAGGCTGCCACCGGGGGCGAGTTTGCCCACCAGCGAGGGCAGCAGGGTGGCGTGGTCGGGCAGCCATTGCAGCACGGCGTTGGCGAAGATCACGTCGAACGGCCCGGGTTCATCCCATTGGCCGATGTCGGCGGTGTCGAACGCCACGGCGGGCAGGCGTTTGCGTGCGGCGTCGACCATGTCGCTGGAACTGTCCAGGCCGCGCACCGTGGCGCTGTTGAAATGTTCCACCAGCAGCTCGGTGGAATTGCCCGGGCCGCAACCCAGGTCGATCACCGAGCCGGCCTGGGTGGGAGGAATGGCGGCGAGCAGGTCTCGGGACGGACGGGTGCGTTCCTGTTCGAAGGCGACGTATTGCTTGGCGGACCAGCCCATGGCGTTCTCCTGTGTGGTGCAGTGTTCGAGGTATCGCCAGTATAAGGTCGGGTGGGAAGATGAACCGCGTTATCGTTCATCGCGGGCAAGCCTTGCTCCCACAAGGTGCTGTCATCTCGTAGCGAACGTCACGGTTTTGACTAAATCGGTGGGTTACGATTTCGTTATCTTCTTTACACGACCGATCGGAGAAAACCGCAGTGACCCAACTGACCCTGCTGTGCCTGCCTTATTCCGGCGCCAGCGCGATGGTGTACAGCCGCTGGCGGCGCAAGTTGCCGCAATGGCTGCACGTGCAGCCGGTGGAACTGCCGGGGCGCGGGGCGCGCTTCGACGAGCCGCTGCACACCGACATGGGGCTGTTGGCGATGCAACTGGCGCGGGAATTGTCCGCGACGCTCCAGGCCCCTTACGCCTTGTTCGGTCACAGCCTGGGCGCGCTGCTGGCCTGCGAGATCGGCCATGCCCTGCGTGAGCTCGGCTGCCCGGAACCGGTGGCGCTGTTTGCGTCCGGCACCGCAGCGCCGACGATGCGCGCCGACTATGACCGCGGTTTCGCCGAGCCGAAAACCGACGCTGAACTGATCGAGCAACTGCGCACCCTCAACGGCACCAGCGAAGAGATATTGGCCAATGAAGAGCTGATGGCCCTGACCTTGCCGGTCCTGCGGGCCGACTTCCTGCTGTGCGGACGTTTCCAGCCGCGGCTGCGACCACCGCTCAACTGCCCGGTGCATGTGCTCGGCGGCACCACCGACAAGGCCACCACGGAGCAACTGATTGGCTGGCGCCAGGAAACCACGGGCAGCTTTTCGGTGGACATGCTGGCCGGTGGGCACTTCTTCATTCATGAGCACGAGGCCAAGGTGCTGCGGCTGATCAAGGATCAGTTGAGCGTGCATCATAGGCGGCATGGGTTGGCCATCAGCGCCTGATCCACTGAGCCCGTGACGATCGTTCCCACGTTCCTGCGTGGGAATGCCGCCCCGGACGCTCTGCGTCCTCTGTGTGACGCAGAGCGTCACCGGATGCGTTCCCACGCAGAGCGTGGGAACGATCAGAACCTCTCTTCCTGACACAAATTCTCAAACGCTAATTTTTCCGGTCTGCATTCGTTTTATAGGGACGACTTGCCTTTGTGCCTTGTGCCCACTGATTCCGGATATCCCAGAAATGAATGCTGAAGACGCCTTGAAACTTGCTCGCCGGTTTATCGGGTTGCCCCTGGAAAAGCGCCGGATGTTCCTGGTCGCGCTGGACAAGGAGGGCGTGGAGTTCAGCGGTTTTCCCATCCCCCAGGGCGTCGAGGACGAGGATCGCCAGGCCTTGTCCTATGCCCAGCAGCGCATGTGGTTTCTCTGGCAACTGGAGCCGGGCAGTGGCGCCTACAACCTGCCGGGAGCGGTGCGGCTCAAGGGCGCGTTGAGCCTGCCGGCGCTGGAGCAAGCTTTCGCCAGCCTGGTGGCCCGGCATGAAACCCTGCGCACGGTGTTCCAGCGCCAGGCCGACGACAGCCTCCTGCAAGTGCCCTCCAGCACGGCACTGGCGATCGGGCGCAAGGACTTCAGTGCCTTGCCGGCTGCCGAACGCGAGCAGGCGGTGCGCCGGGCCGCCGAAGCACAATCGATGCGGCCCTTCGACTTGTCCAGCGGCCCTTTGCTGCGGGTCGAATTGCTCACGCTCGATGAACAGGAACATGTGCTGCTGCTGACCTTGCACCACATCGTCTCCGATGGCTGGTCGATGAATGTGCTGATCGACGAGTTCATCCGCTGCTACGACGCCCATGAAGCGGGCGTGGCGCCGCAACTGGCCGACTTGCCGATCCAGTACAGCGACTATGCCCTGTGGCAGCGGCGCTGGCTGGAGGCCGGTGAGCAGGCGCGTCAACTGGCGTATTGGCAGGCGCAACTGGGCGATGAACACCCCGTGCTGGAACTGCCCATCGATCACCCGCGCCCGGCGATGCCCAGCTATCGCGGCACGCGTTTTGAATTTGCCGTGGAGCCGGCGCTAGCTGAGCAACTGCGCACCACCGCCCAGCAGCACAACATCACCCTGTTCATGCTCCTGCTCGGCGCGTTCAACGTACTGTTGCATCGCTACACTGGCCACACCGATATCCGCGTCGGCGTGCCCATCGCCAACCGCAACCGCGCGGAAACCGAAGGGCTGATCGGTTTCTTCGTCAACACCCAGGTATTGCGCACCGAGCTCGGCGGCCAGACCCGTGTCGATGAGTTGTTGCGCACGGTCAAGGAAGCGGCCCTCGGCGCCCAGGCCCATCAGGACCTGCCGTTCGAACGGTTGGTGGAAGCCCTGAAACTGGAGCGCAGCCTCAGCCACACGCCGCTGTTCCAGGTGATGTACAACCACCAGCCGCAAGTGGCCGACATCGCCAGTATTCGCACGGCCTCGGGGCTGGAGTTGTCGATGCTGGAATGGCAGAGCCGCACCACGCAGTTCGACCTGACCCTCGACACCTGGGAAAAGGCCGGCAAGCTGCACGCGGCGCTGACCTATGCCAACGATCTGTTCGACGCCGCCACGGTCGAGCGCATGGCCCGGCACTGGACGCGACTGCTGCAAGGCATGGTTGCCGACAGCCGCGCGCTCGTCGCTGAGTTGCCGTTGCTTGAAGCTGATGAGTACCAACGCCTGATCCATGACTGGAACCCTGTGGACGCGCTGTTCGACCAAGGGCTGTGCATCCACCAGATGATTGCTCGTCAAGTTGAAGCCATGCCAGATGCCTTGGCGGTGACCTTCGCCAACACCCAACTGAGCTACAGCGAGCTCGACGGTCGCGCCAATCGCCTGGCCCATAAACTCATCGAACTGGGTGTAGGCCCGGAAGTGCGCGTCGGCGTGGCGATGCCGCGCTCCGAACACCTGCTGATCGCTTTGCTGGCAGTGCTCAAGGCCGGTGGCGCCTACGTGCCGCTGGACCCGGATTACCCGGTTGAGCGCGTGGCCTACATGCTCGACGACAGTTGTGCGCGGGTGTTGCTGACTGAGCAAGCGGTGGCGGCGACGCTGAGTGTGCCGGCTGAAACCGAAGTACTGATGCTCGACCAGCTCGATCTTTCACGCTATCCATTGAGCGCACCGCACAGCAGCGTCACGCCAGACAACCTCGCCTACGTCATCTACACCTCCGGCTCCACCGGCAAGCCCAAGGGCGTGGCAATTGCCCATCGCAACGTGCTGGCGCTGATCGACTGGTCCAAATCCGTCTACAGCCGCGATGACATCCAGGGTGTACTCGCCTCCACGTCGGTGTGCTTCGATCTGTCGGTGTGGGAGTTGTTCGTGACCCTGGCCAACGGCGGTTCGCTGATCATCGCGCGCAATGCCCTGGAATTGCCGCAACTGCCGGCCCGGGATCAGGTGCGGCTGATCAACACCGTGCCCTCGGCGATTGCCGCGTTGCTACGCAGCGATGAGATCCCGGCCAGTGTGCGCATCATCAACCTGGCTGGAGAGCCACTGAAGCAAAGCCTGGTCGACAGTCTGTACGCAGATGCCAACTGTGGGAGCGAGCTTGCTCGCGATAGTGGTGGGTCAATCAATGATCGGCTAACTGAAAGGGCGCCATCGCGAGCAAGCTCGCTCCCACAAGGGATAGCGCATGTCTACGACCTCTACGGTCCATCCGAGGACACCACCTATTCCACCTGGACCCGCCGCACCGCCGGCGGCACGGCGAACATCGGCCGGCCCCTGAAGCACACCGCCAGCTACCTGCTCGACGCCGACCTGCAACCAGTGCCCCAAGGCGTCTCGGCGGAGCTGTACCTGAGCGGCGCGGGCATCACCCGTGGTTACCTCGGCCGCGCGGCGATGACCGCCGAAAAATACGTGCCCAACCCGTTCTCCACAACCGGCGAACGCCTGTACCGCACCGGTGACCTGACCCGTTATCAGGCCAACGGCAATTTGCAGTACGTCGGCCGTATCGACCATCAGGTAAAGATCCGCGGCTTCCGTATCGAACTGGGGGAAATCGAAGCGCGGCTGCTGCAACAACCCAAGGTGCGCGAACTGGCGGTGCTGGCCCAGGACGGCGAACACGGCCAGCAACTGGTGGCCTTCATCGTCCCGAGCGACGCCACGGTGCTGACCCAGGTCGAGGCCCAGGTGCAAGTGCGCGAAACCCTCAAGGCCGCGCTGCGCGAACACCTGCCGGATTACATGGTGCCGGCCTACCTGGTGTTCCTCGAGCAACTGCCGCTGACCCCCAACGGCAAACTCGACCGCAAGGCATTGCCGGCCATTGATGGCAGCGAGCAGCAACGCGAATTTGTCGCGCCCAGCAGTCCGCTGGAAAAAGCCCTCGCGGCGATCTGGCAGGACGTGCTGAACCTCGACAGCATCGGCCTGGAAGACAACTTCTTCGAGCTGGGCGGCGACTCCATCGTCTCCATGCAAGTGGTCAGCCGTGCGCGGCAGGCCGGGATCGTGCTCAATCCCAAATCGCTGTTTCAACACCAGACCCTGCGCAGCCTGGCACTGGTAGCGCGCCAGGGTGACAGTCATGGGATCGATCAGGGCCTGGCGCGCGGCGCGGTGCCGTTGACGCCGGTGCAGCATTGGTTCTTCGAGCGCGACATTCCCGAGCGGCAACACTGGAACCAGTCGCTGTTGCTGGTGCCTGGCGAGCGCCTCGACGTCGTGGCATTGGGATCGGCCCTGGCCCGTTTGACTGAGCACCACGACAGCCTGCGCCTGCGCTTTATCCAAGTGAACGGAGAGTGGCAGCAAGCCTATGCCGAGCCGTCGGCGGTCAGCCTGTTGTGGCAGCGCCAGGCGACGTCGGTGGAACAGCTCAACGCCTTGTGCGACGACGCCCAGCGCAGCCTCGACCTGGAAGACGGGCCGCTGCTGCGGGCCTTGCTGGTGGACATGGCCGATGGCAGCCAGCGCGTGCTGCTGGCGATTCATCACTTGGTGGTGGACGGTGTTTCGTGGCGTGTTTTGCTGGACGATCTGCAACAGTTCTACAGCCAATTGCAGGCCGGTCAGGCGATCCAGGTACCGGCCAAAACCAGCGCTTATGGGCAATGGGCCGCGCACCTGCACGGGCATCTCGATGGCTTCATGGACAGCCTCGATTACTGGCGCGCCCAGGGCAATGCGCCAGCGGGCAACGGCTTGCCGTGTGATTACCCCGAGCGGCTGCTGGAGGCCCGTGACGAGCGCAAGGTCCAGGTGCGCCTGGACGCCGAACAGACCCGTCAACTGCTGCAGCAGGCGCCGAAGGCCTATCGCACCCAGGTCAACGACCTGCTGCTGACCGCGCTGGCCCGTACGATCTGCCGCTGGACCGGCCAGGGCAGCACGCTGATCCAACTCGAAGGCCATGGCCGCGAAGACCTGTTCGATGGCGTTGACTTGACCCGTACCGTCGGTTGGTTCACCAGCCTGTTCCCGGTCAGCCTCAGCCCGGCGCCGGCGTTGAGTGCCTCGGTCAAGGCCATCAAGGAACAACTGCGCGCCGTCCCGGACAAGGGCCTGGGCTACGGCGTGCTGCGCTACCTGGGCAAACCTGAAGTGCGTGCCGAACTGGCGGCCTTGCCGGCACCGCGTATCACCTTCAACTACCTGGGCCAGTTCGACCGGCAGTTCGACGACGGCGCGCTGTTCGTGCCGTCCAGCGAAGGCAGTGGCGCGGCGCAACATGCCCGGGCGCCGCTGGCGAACTGGTTGACGGTGGAAGGCCAGGTCTACGGCGGTGAGCTGTCCCTGAACTGGGGTTTCAGCGAGCGGATGTTCAAGCACCAGACCATCGAGACACTGGCCGCTGACTACCTCGCCGAACTGGGTGCGTTGATCGAACACTGCTGCGCGCTGGAAGCGCCGCAGGCCACGCCATCGGACTTTCCCCTGGCACGCATCAGCCAGGCACAACTCGACAGCCTGCCGGTGCCCGCCGGGCAGTTGGACGACCTTTATCCACTGTCACAGATGCAGCAGGGCTTGCTGTTCCACACTTTGTACGAGCAGGCGGCGGGGGAGTACATCAACCAGTTGCGGGTGGACGTCCAGGGCATCGATGCCCAGCGCTTCGCTGACGCCTGGCAGGCCACCCTCGACGCCCACGAAATCTTGCGCAGCGGCTTTGTCTGGCAGGGCGATCTTGAGCAGCCGTTGCAGATCGTCCGTCGACAAGTCGAGTTGCCGTTCACGGCCCTCGATTGGCGCGGGCGCGATCACCTCGCCGAGGCCTTGAATGAGCGCGCCGAGGCCGAGCGCCGCCAGGGCTTCGATCTGACCCAGGCGCCATTGCTGCGCCTGGTGCTGGTGCAGACCGAGGCCGAGCGCTGGCACCTGATCTACACCCATCACCACATCCTGATGGACGGCTGGAGCAACGCCCAACTGCTCGGCGAAGTCCTGCAGCGCTACAGCGGTCGCTTGCCCAAGGCCAATGTCGGGCGTTATCGCGACTACATCGCCTGGCTGCAACGCCAGGACGCTCAACTGAGCGAGACGTTCTGGACCGACCAGTTGGCAGCCCTGCAAGAGCCAACACGGTTGGCGCGCGTCATATCCGTCGGCGAAATCCACAGCGGCCACGGCGACCATTTCCAGACCCTCGACGCTTCTCGCACCCAGGCCCTGGAACAATTCGCCCGCCAACAGAAAGTCACCCTCAACACCTTGGTGCAAGCGGCGTGGCTGTTGCTGCTGCAACGCTACACCGGCCATGACAGCGTCGCCTTCGGTGCCACCGTGGCTGGGCGTCCGGCGGATCTGCCGGGCATCGAGCAACAGGTTGGCCTGTTCATCAACACCTTGCCGGTGATCGCCGCGCCGCGTCCGGACCAGTCGGTCGGTGCCTGGCTGCAAGCCGTGCAGGCGCAGAACCTCAGCTTGCGGGAATTCGAGCACACGCCATTGGCGGACATCCAGCGCTGGGCCGGGCAGGGCGGCGAGGCGCTGTTCGACAACATCCTGGTGTTCGAGAACTACCCGATTGCCCAGGCCCTGGCAGAAGGTGCCGGGCAGGGCGCGGTGTTTGGCGAAGTCACTCACCTGGAGCAAACCCATTACCCGTTGAGCGTGGCCGTGACCCTCGGCCAGACCCTGGCGCTGCACTACAGTTTTGACCGGGCACATTTCAGCCCTGCGGCCATCGAAGGCATCAGCGCGCATCTGTTGCAGCTGTTGGAACGCTTCGCCGAGTCGGCGGTGCGCAACCTGGGGCAAATCGCCCTGGTCAGCGCCGAGGAACAGGCCCGGCAACAGGCCGCCAACCTTGCGCAGCCGTACCCGACCGACATCGCCGTGCATCAGCGCATCGCCCATCTGGCGGCGCAAAAGCCCCAGGCTACGGCGGTGATCTTCGACGGCCAGCGTTTCAGCTATGGCGACATCGACCGGCGCGCCAACCAGTTGGCCCACGCCTTGATTGCCCGTGGCGTGGGGCCGGAAACCCGCGTTGGTGTGGCCCTGCCGCGCAGCGAAGGGGTGATCGTCGCGCTGCTGGCAGTGCTCAAGGCTGGCGCGGCCTATGTGCCGCTGGACACCAGTTACCCACGCGAACGCCTGGCGTACCTGATGGAAGATTCCGGGCTGGCGCTGTTGCTCACCGACTCCCGAGTGTCGGCGCAGTTGCCCCTGGCAGGCGCCGCCCAGTTGCTGGAACTCGATCGCCTGGACCTGAGCCTGCAACCGAGCAACGCCCCAGCCGTGCGTATCGATCCGCAGAACCTGGCCTATGTCATCTACACCTCCGGTTCCACCGGCAACCCCAAAGGTGTCAGCGTGGCCCATGGTCCGCTGGCGATGCACTGCCAGGCCATCGGCGAGCGCTACGAGATGCGCGACAGTGATTGCGAATTCCATTTCATGTCGTTCGCCTTCGACGGTGCCCATGAACGCTGGCTCACCAGCCTGACCCACGGTGCTTCGCTGCTGATTCGCGACGACAGCCTGTGGACCCCGGAACAGACCTACAACGCGATGCGCGAGCACGGCGTGACGGTAGTGGCGTTCCCGCCGGTGTACCTGCAACAACTGGCCGAGCACGCCGAGCGCGAGGGCAACCCGCCGAAGGTGCGCATCTACTGCTTCGGCGGCGATGCGGTGCCCAACGCCAGCTTCGAACGGGTCAAGCGCGCCCTCGATCCGGACTTCATCATCAACGGCTATGGCCCGACCGAAACCGTGGTCACCCCATTGATCTGGAAAGCCGGTCGTGACGTGACCTGTGGCGCCGCCTATGCACCCATCGGCAGCCGCATCGGCGACCGCAGCGCCTACGTGCTCGACGCCGACTTGAACCTGCTGCCCCAGGGCATGGCCGGCGAACTGTACCTGGGTGGCACCGGGCTGGCGCGGGGTTACCTGAAGCGTCCGGGCCTGACCGCCGAGCGCTTTGTCGCCGACCCGTTCAGCTGCAGCGGCGGCTTGCTCTACCGCACCGGCGACCTGGTGCGCCAACGCGCCGATGGCACTTTCGATTACCTGGACCGTATCGACAACCAGGTGAAGATCCGCGGCTTCCGCATCGAACTGGGTGAAGTCGAAGCCAGCCTGCAAGCCCTGGACAGCGTGCGTGAATCGGTGGTGGTGGCCCAGGAAGGCGCCGCTGGCAGCGGCAAGCGCCTGGTCGCCTATGTGGTGGCCGATGAACCGGTGCGGGAGGGTTTCGCCGAGCACCTGCGTGGACAACTCAAGGCGACGTTGCCGGCGCACATGGTCCCGGCCTACTTGCTAGTGCTCGAACGCCTGCCGCTGACCCCCAACGGCAAGCTCGACCGCAAGAACCTGCCCAAGCCTGACGTCAGTCAATTGCAGCAAACCTACATGGCGCCGCGCAGCACGCTGGAACAGCAACTGGTGTCGATCTGGCAGGATGTGCTCAAGCTCGCGCAAGTGGGCCTGCGGGACAATTTCTTCGAACTGGGCGGTGACTCCATCGTCTCGATCCAGGTGGTCAGCCGTGCACGTCAGGCCGGCATCCATTTCACCCCCAAGGACTTGTTCCAGCACCAGACCATCGAGGCGCTGGCGGCGGTGGCACGTCTGGGCGAAACCACCCAAGCCGTCGATCAAGGGCCGGTCACCGGTGAGTTAGCGCTGTTGCCGGTACAACGGCTGTTCTTCGAACAGGCGATCGCGCAGCGTCAGCATTGGAACCAGGCGGTGATGCTCAAGCCGACACAAGGACTCGATGCGCGGGTGCTGGAGCACGCCTTGAACGCGCTGGTGGTGCATCACGATGGCCTGCGTTTGAGCTTTACCGACGCTGGCGAGGGTTGGCAGGCACGTTACCGTTCGCCAGCCAGCCACGGCGAAGACCTGCTCTGGTTGGCGGACGTGCCAGATGCCCAGGCCCTGGCAAACCTTGCCAACGCAGCGCAACGCAGCCTGGACCTGCAAGACGGGCCGCTGCTGCGCGCGGTATTGGCGACGCTGGCCGATGGCAGCCAGCGGCTGTTGCTGGTGATTCACCACCTGGTGGTGGACGGCGTGTCGTGGCGGATTCTGTTCGAGGATCTGCAAAGCGCCTACCGTCAGTTGTCCAGCGACCAGGCCTTGCAGTTGCCGCCCAAAACCACTTCGGCACGGGCCTGGGCCGAGCACCTGCAAGGCTATGCCGGCAGCGCGCCGTTGCAGGAAGAGCTGGCGTACTGGCAGGCGCAGCTCGATGGCGTCGATGGGCGGTTGCCGATGGACAATCCACAGGGAGGCCAGCAGAACCGTCTCGCGCTGACCGTGCGCAGCCGACTCGATGCGTCACTGACTCGCCAGTTGCTGCAAGATGCGCCCAAGGCCTATCGCACCCAGGTCAATGACCTGCTGCTCACCGCATTGGCCCGGGTCATGGTGCGCTGGACCGGCGTCGACAGCGCGCTGATCCAGCTCGAAGGCCATGGCCGTGAAGCCTTGTTCGAAGACGTGGACCTGACCCGCACCGTCGGTTGGTTCACCAGCCTGTACCCGGCCAGGCTCACGCCGGTGGCGGACCTGGGGCATTCCCTCAAGCAGATCAAGGAACAACTGCGGGCGATTCCGAACAAGGGCCTGGGCTTTGGGGTCCTGGCCCATCTGGGCGATGACGCGGTGCGGGGGACTTTGGCGCGCCTGCCGACACCGTGCCTGACGTTCAACTACCTGGGCCAGTTCGACGCCAGTTTCAATGAGGCCGACGGCGCCTTGTTCGTGCCGGCCAGCGAGTCGGCCGGCGATGAGCTGAACGCCGAGGCGCCGCTGTCCAATGTCCTGGCCCTGAACGGGCAGGTGTTCGGCGGCGAGCTGAACCTGGGTTGGACCTTCAGCCGCGAGGTGTTCAACGAAGCCACCGTCCAGGCCCTGGCCGACGATTACGCCCGTGAGCTGCAAGGGCTGATCGAGCATTGCTGTGACGACGGGCATTGCGCTGTGACGCCGTCGGACTTCCCCCTGGCGAGCCTGGACCAGCAGCAACTGGATGGGCTGCCGGTGGCGACGGCGCAGATCGCCGACCTGTATCCGCTGTCGCCGATGCAGCAGGGGATGTTGTTCCATGCGGTCTACGGTGACGTCAGCGGCGATTACATCAACCAACTGCGCCTGGACGTCGAGGGGCTGGATCCGGAACGCTTCCGCCAGGCTTGGCAGGCAACGGTGGACGCCCATGACATCCTGCGCACGCGGTTCGTCTGGCAGGGGGATTTGCCGGGGCCGGTGCAGGTGGTCAGTAAACACCTGGCGCTGCCTTACAGCTTGCATGACCTGCGGGCCGATCCACAGCGCGATCAGAGCTTGCAGGCCCTGGCCGATGGCGAACGCCAGCAACTGCACCTGGGTGCGCCGGCCCTGTTGCGACTGGTGATCGTGCGCCTCGACGAGCAGCGCTACCACCTGATCTACACCCACCATCACATCCTGATGGACGGCTGGAGCAACTCGCAGTTGCTCGGCGAAGTGCTGCAACGCTACAGCGGCCAACCTGTCGTCGCATCGGGCAGCCGCTACCGGGACTACATCGCCTGGCTGCAACACCAGGATGCCGCGGCCAGCGAGGCATTCTGGACGCCTGTGCTGCAACGCTTGGAGGCCCCGACGCGGCTGGCCGATGTCATTGCACCACCGGCCCAGGCCAGCGCCGGTTATGGCGACCATGTGCAGGTCCTGGACGAAGCGCTGACCCGACGCCTGGAAGCCTTCGCCCGTGCCTCGAAAGTCACCGTCAACACGCTGGTGCAGGCCGCGTGGCTGCTGCTGTTGCAGCGTTACACCGGCAAAGACACCGTGGCTTTTGGCGCGAC
>NZ_JAHBCZ010000059.1:0-24558 GCF_019956035.1 Pseudomonas sp. A-RE-22 | reverse complement strand
CCCTCCTGCTGATCGACACCCAAGCCCCACTCCCCGAACTCCATGCTTGCGCCAGCGAACGCCTGCACGCCACGCTCGATTACCTGACCTTGGTGGCGTGCAGCAGCCTGCGTGATTCGGCATCGAGCGACATCAACACCATCACCAACGTCGCCCGGATCCTGGTGCAGGATGTGGCGGATGTGTTTGGCGTGATCGAACAGCGCGGGCTCGAAGGCTAAACCGTTGAGACGGCGACGGCACAATTGATCGTTCCCACGCTCCGCGTGGGCATGCATCCCGTGACGCTCTGCGTCACCCTCCAGAAGCGGAACGCGGAGCGTCCCTGGCGGCATTCCCACGCGGAGCGTGAGGAACGATCTCCACAGCCCCCGCAATCTGATCGTTCCCACGCTCTGCGTGGGAATGCATCCCGTGACGCTCTGCGTCACCCTCCAGAAGCGGAACGCGGAGCGTCCCTGGCGGCATGCCCACGCGGAGCGTGAGGAACGATCTCCACAGCCCCCGCAATCTGATCGTTCCCACGCTCCGCGTGGGAATGCATCCCGTGACGCTCTGCGTCACCCCCCAGAAGCGGAACGCGGAGCGTCCCTGGCGGCATTCCCACGCGGAGCGTGAGGAACGATCTCCACAGCCCCCGCAATCTGATCGTTCCCACGCTCTGCGTGGGAATGCATCCCGTGACGCTCTGCGTCACCCCCCAGAAGCGGAACGCGGAGCGTCCCTGGCGGCATTCCCACGCGGAGCGTGAGGAACGATCTTCACAGCCCCCACGACCCGATCGTACCTACACAGCAGCGCGGGAACGATCGACCGCTTTCGCAAGCAAGCTGACATACCCGCTTGCCAAACCTGACGGCCGGAAGCTAATGTCAGCACCATGAACCTGCCACAGATTGCCTCGACCACCACAACCACGATCGCCAAGGCGGGTCGTGAGGTGTCGTGAGCCAATAACACACGTATCTCAAAGGCCCGCCAGTGATGGTAAGGGCCTTTTCTTTTGCCCTTGCGTCGCTGGCCCAAACGCAAGGAAAGCACCATGCACGCTCTGTTGATTCTCGATATGCAAGTTGGGTTGTTTCACGGCCCGGATAAACCCTGGGCCGGCGAAGCGTTGCTGGACACGTTGAATGGCTTGCTGCTCAAGGCCCGGAGGGCTGGCGCACCGATTTTCCTGGTTCGCCACGTAGGCCCGCCTGGCTCGCCCATCGAGCCCGGAAGCCCGCTGACGCAACTGGTGCAGGAACTGCAGTTGGAGGGTGATGAAGTCATCTTCGAAAAAAATCGCCCCAACGCCTTCACCCAGACAGGCCTGGCAGAGCGGCTAAAGGCTTGCGCTGCTGAAGGCCTGGTCATCACCGGCATGAAAACCCAGTATTGTATCGACAGCACCTGCCGAGCCGCTCGGGACCTGGGGTTCGACGCGGTCCTGATCGCCGACGGTCATACCTGTTCCGACACGCCTGAATTGAAGGCAGAAATGATCGTCGCCCATCACAACGCAACCCTGGCAGGCGCCTTCTGTCGTGTCGTTCGCGCTGAAGACTGGTGCTTCTAAACTCCATCAGAAGATCGGCTCACGTCGGGCCGGTCTTGTTCAACAAGCGGAGCTCACTGCATGGACCCGTTGCAACCCTCGCAATGCGCAAACATGGAGGACATCCGACGCGAAATCGATGCCCTCGACCAGGCGGTCATCACGCTGCTGGGCAAGCGCTATCAATACGTGCTCGCGGCCTCGAAATTCAAGACATCGGCAACTTCGGTGCAGGCACCGGAGCGTCTCAAGGCCATGCTGGCGACACGACGCAAGTGGGCCGAGGCCGAAGGCTTGAGCCCGGACGCCATCGAGAAGATGTACAGCGACCTGGTGCATCACTTCATTGCCGAAGAGATGAAGCGCTGGACGGCGAATCAGTCCCACAACTGAACCGCGGTCGGTAATGGCTCCCATCTTCCGCAGGATCAGAAGCAGTCACCGACAACGGTTGTGCGCCTTTGCCCACTGATGCCCTCAGAAAACAACCAAGAGACCATTAAGAGATTGACCACGACAAGGTAAATCAAAGCCTTGGTTGTGCTGCGCTTCGCTCCGTTTCGCCAGCGTCAAGAATTGGAAATTTGACACTACAAGGCCATCACCTATCGTTCCTCTCGAGACCGCACCCAGGGACCGGGTGGCCGGACACCCCTTTGCAAGGGCGGTCGTCAATGTCATTACTCTCAAGGAGCAACAACATGTCTGGAGCGACCCAAACCATTGATGTGCTCGTCAACGTTGACGCCGATTACCTGCTCGCCCACCCCAACGACGTAGGCGGCGCGATTGCCATGCTGGTGACCCGCGGTGCCGTCGACAGCCATGCCAACACCAATGCCGGCGAAGGCGAAGGCGGCAACGAGTTGTGGTTCGACGTAAACCCCGGTGACAACATTCGCTGGCGCGCCACCACGCTGTCGCGCAACTTCGACCGCATCGCATTGATCAAGGACATCGAGATCGGCGACCCCCACCAGGGAGGTGATTACAAGGGCACCATTTCGAAACCTAACTCTTTCAACATCCCCGGTGTGGTGCCCTATCTGAACAAGGCTGCTCCCGGCGGTATTTCCAAAACCGATGTGATGTACACCATGTGGCAATCGACGGCGCTGAGCGCAGGAAAGCTCTGGTACAAAATCTACTTCGTTCTGCTGGATCGTGACCTGAACCAGATTGGCCCGACCAACACCTGGGACCCGTACGTCACCGTCAATTGACTGTTCGCTGAGTTGTAAACAACCCTGGCCGGCTTGCTATTCGCCATGACGATGCCGGCCAGGGTTGCCTATCGAAGCACTTGCGCTCCCCTCTTCAACTCATGGCAACATCTCAAAGGCCGCAGTCTGGGTCACCGGGATCATCTTCCCGGGCGTGGTCACGACCAATTGATACTTGCCAGCAAGCAAAGTGTTTGCCGGATAACTGAAGCACGACACGCTGGAGGTGGATTTACCCGGAACAATAGCCACGCTCTTGATCGGCGTAGGCTCAGCAGCCTCGTTCAATTGATAGAACGAATATTGAGGGTTGCTGACCGGCTTGGCGTGGGTAAGGCAAAACGAGTCGTTCTTGGCTGAAGGCGCGAATCGACCCTTGGCATCCAAGGGGGAAACGAACGTTATCCCACTCCGGCTCTCTTGCTCAGCCTGCTGGGCAGCATCCAGGGCCGTCCGCGCACGTTCATAGTCGGCACTCTTCAACAGCGCACTCGTCTCTTGCCTGTTGATGTATTGGACGGCCTTCTCTGCCTCGATCAACGCACGTCGCCGTCCCCAGAGCACGTCATCGCCACCCTTGCGGACCGCAAACGACACCCAGGTCTTGTCCAGGAACGTCTCGTTCTTGCCGCGCTGTTGCAGACCGTGATTGGCGTACTCGATCTCTCCAGCCTGGATGTCCTCCAACGACGTACCGTCTGGCGTGTCAGTCCAACCGCGCCGCATGGCGGTAGGCACCAGCATCAGCGTATCCCCCAGCCAAGCCAGCGGGTTCTCTTTATTGCCACGATTCGTCAAATAGAAATAGCAGTTGGTGGGCGCACAGCGCTCCTGGTTGATCAGCACGTAATTCCCAGGCCTGAGCGCCAAGACCGAACCGTTATCTTCCACTGCCTCATCGTCGGGGCCAGCCACCAGATCCACGTCGATCTGCAACACAATGTCGTCTTTGTTGAGGGCCAGCAGACTCTTGGCGACTTCTTTGGCAAATACTTGCTCAGCAGCTGTTATCGGGTTGGCCAGGGACAATGTCTTGCTGGCCGAGCCGATAAAATCGAGAAATGCAGCGGAGTCTTCGTTCTCGCCCTGGTCATATTCCAGGACAGTCAATTTCATCGACAGGTGATCGGACTCAAGCTTTTTGGGGCCGTACAACAATTTATTCAGCAGGTTCGGCTTGGCGTTATCGGCGACCCCGAGATAAGGCCCGAGTACTTTGGTCACCGTTTCGCTTTTATTCTCGCCACCCACTTCGGTGAACTCGGCAACGATCACGACTTCGTTCACCCCACCGAGATCCTTGAGGTACTTAAAGTAAGCATCCGTCAAATAGACAGCGAACACATCGCCACCGTTGCCCTCGCTGTCAGGTTTACGAATAGCGCCAGCTTTATCGGCGCTGAAGATGTCGCCATCGATGCGCAGGCGCTCGGCTTTCAAATTGCGGATGGCGTCCTGGAATTCTTTTCTTGCTTGCTGCGTTTGTGCATCGGCAGCAGCGAGGTCGGCGGAGGTCGCCGCTTTTTTCACCAGGGCGGCGTGGGCCTGCTGGGCTTGTTGCCACTTGAGCTTTAGTGCTGCCGCATCTTCGAACTGCTTATCGACGACGCTCGAGGGACGAGCAGGTTGAACCTTGAAAAGATGCGCCGTCCCTGTTGGAACGGCGCAACCGACGATGAAGAGTGACAATCCGCATACCAATGCGAATCGAGTGCTGAAGGCTGCGCGCAACGCCTTCGCTACCTGAACCGGTGCGTTTTCGGTGAACATCCCTTTCCCCTAGTCGTTGCTGGCACAATGCCTTGTCTCGGAGATTAGGACAGCCACCTGATAAGCGCAACGCAGATAACTTGACGCCAGTAAACCGCGCTAGGTCGTCCCCTCCGGCTCAGTCAGCGCCTCCAGCACCAGGGGGTGCAGGACAGCCCCCGGATGCATCTGCTGCCAATCCTGCAATTGCCGGCGCATGCCCGGCGTCCAGAAGCTCTTGATGTGCTGGCGCACGCCATTCACCGCCAATGTGTGATCCGGCTCGGTGGCGAAGTACTGGGCGATCTGGTTGGCCATCTTGATCAAGCTATCAGAACTCATCGACGCACCTCGGCTTTCTCGGCATGGCGACGTTCCCTGAGCAAGCGTCCCTGTTCATCACTGAACGCCTGGTAACGCTTCTGCCATTCCGAAGGCTGGCTGACCCGCACGATCTCGACCGCCGTCACCTTGTATTCCGGGCAGTTGGTGGCCCAGTCGGAGTTGTCGGTGGTGATCACGTTGGCGCCCGACTCAGGGAAATGGAACGTGGTGTAGACCACGCCCGGTGCCACCCGCTCGGTCACCTTCGCACGCAGCACCGTCTGCCCGGCACGACTGCCGATACCCACCCAGTCTTCGTCGACGATCCCGCGGTTCTCGGCGTCGGTTGGGTGAATCTCCAGCCGATCCTCCTCGTGCCAGGCCACGTTGTCGGTGCGTCGGGTCTGGGCGCCGACGTTGTACTGGCTGAGGATGCGTCCGGTGGTCAGCAGCAGCGGGTAGCGGCCGTTGACCTTCTCATCGGTGGGCACGTAGCCGGTGAGCATGAAGCGCCCTTTACCGCGCACGAACTGATCGATGTGCATGGTCGGCGTACCGTCCGGTGCGGCATCGTTGCAAGGCCATTGCAGGCTGCCGTGACGATCCAGTTCGGCGTAGCTGACGCGGGTGAAAGTCGGCGTCAGGCGGGCGATTTCATCCATGATTTCCGAAGGATGGTTGTAGTGCATCTTGTAGCCCAGGGCGTCGGCCAGGGCGATGGTGGCTTCCCAGTCGGCCTTGCCGGCCAGCGGGTCCATCACCTTGCGAACGCGGGAGATGCGGCGCTCGGCGTTGGTGAAGGTGCCGTCCTTCTCAAGGAACGAGCTGCCCGGCAGGAACACGTGGGCGAACTTGGCCGTCTCGTTGAGGAAGATGTCCTGGACGATCACGCATTCCAAAGCGGACAACGCGGCCGTCACATGCTGGGTGTTGGGGTCGCTCTGGGCGATGTCCTCGCCTTGGCAATAGAGCGCCTTGAAGGTGCCGTCCAGGGCCGCCTCGAACATGTTGGGAATGCGCAGGCCCGGGTCGGGTTGCAGGGTGACGTTCCACGCCTGTTCGAACTCGGCGCGTACCGCTTCGTTGGAAATATGCCGATAGCCCGGCAGCTCGTGGGGAAATGAGCCCATGTCGCAGGAGCCCTGGACGTTGTTCTGTCCACGCAGCGGGTTCACCCCGACACCTTCGCGACCGATGTTGCCGGTGGCCATGGCCAGGTTGGCGATGCCCATGACCGAGGTGCTGCCCTGGCTGTGCTCGGTGACGCCGAGGCCATAGTAGATGGCCGCGTTGCCGCCGGTGGCGTAGAGCCGTGCGGCGGCGCGGATCTGCTCGGCAGGCACGCCACACACCGGGCCCAGGACCTCGGGGGAGTTTTCCGGCAGGCTGACGAAATCGCGCCAGCGAGCGAAGTCCGCCGCCTCGCAGCGTGCCTCGACAAAAGGCTGGTCAATCAAGCCCTCGGTGGCAATCACATGACCCAACGCGTTGAGCATTGCCACGTTGGTGCCCGGACGCAGTTGCAGGTGCAGCTCGGCACGGGCGTGAGGTGAATCCACCAGGTCGATGCGCCGTGGATCGATGACGATCAGCCGTGCGCCCTGGCGCAGGCGGCGCTTGAGCTGGGAGCCGAACACCGGGTGCGCGTCAGTGGGGTTGGCGCCCATCACCAGAATGACGTCGGCTTTCATCACCGAGTCGAAGTTCTGGGTACCAGCGGATTCGCCCAAAGTCTGCTTGAGGCCGTAACCGGTAGGCGAATGGCAGACGCGGGCACAGGTGTCGACGTTGTTGTTGCCGAACGCGGTGCGCACCAGTTTCTGCACCAGGTAGGTTTCTTCGTTGGTGCAGCGGCTGGAGGTGATGCCGCCGATGGAGTCGCGCCCGTACTTGAGCTGGATCCGGCGCAATTCGCTGGCGGCGTAAGTGACCGCCTCGTCCCAACTGACTTCCTGCCACGGGTCGTCGATGTGCTTGCGGATCATCGGCTTGGTGATGCGGTCCGGGTGCGTGGCGTAGCCCCAGGCGAAGCGGCCCTTGACGCAGGAGTGGCCGTGGTTGGCCTGGCCGTTCTTGTCCGGGACCATGCGCACCAGTTGTTCGCCTTTCATCTCGGCGCGGAACGAGCAACCCACACCGCAGTAGGCGCAAGTGGTGATGACGCTGCGCTCCGGCTGGCCGATCTCCACGACGCTCTTGTCGATCAGGGTCGCCGTCGGACATGCCTGCACGCAGGCGCCGCAGGACACGCATTCGGAATCGAGGAAGTTGTCACCGCCGGCCGCCGCCACTCGAGAGTCAAAACCGCGTCCGGTGATCGTCAGGGCGAAGGTGCCCTGGATTTCCTCGCAGGCACGCACGCAGCGGTTGCAGACGATGCACTTGCTCGGGTCGTACTCGAAATAGGGGTTGGAAACGTCCTTGGCTTCATCCAGGTGATTGGCGCCTTCGTAGCCGTAGCGCACTTCGCGCAGGCCCACCTGCCCCGCCACGGTCTGTAATTCGCAGTTGCCGTTGGCCGAGCATGTCAGGCAGTCCAGCGGGTGATCGGAAATGTACAGCTCCATCACGTTGCGTCGCAGCGTGGCGAGCTTGGAGGTTTGCGTGCGAACCACCATGCCTTCGGTTACCGGGGTGGTGCAGGAGGCCGGGTAGCCGCGCATGCCATCGATCTCCACCAGGCACATGCGGCAGGAGCCGAACGCCTCCAGGCTTTCGGTGGCGCAGAGTTTGGGAATGGTGGTGCCGAGCAAGGCCGCGGCACGCATGACCGAGGTGCCGGAGGTGACGCTGATTTCGCGCCCGTCGATGGTCAGGCTGACCTGCACGTCGCTTTCGCGCGCCGGGGTGCCCAGGTCGATATCGCTGCTGGGATCGAAGATGTTGATCATTGGTCGGCCTCCGTGGTCGCCAGACCGAAGTCGGCGGGGAAATACTTGAGGGCACTGGCGACAGGGTAGGACGTCATCCCGCCGAGGGCACAGAGCGAACCGTATTGCAGGGTGTCGCACAGATCCTGCAACAGCAGGGCCTGTTCCTGGCGAGCACCGGCTTCGGTGCTGGCGATCAAGCGATCCACCACTTCCACCCCACGGGTGGAGCCGATCCGGCACGGCGTGCACTTGCCGCAGGACTCCTCGGCGCAGAACTGCAAGGCAAACCGGGCCATCTGGGCCATGTCCAGGCTGTCGTCGGCGACCACCACGCCACCGTGGCCAAGCATCGCGCCCATGGCGGCGAACGCTTCGTAGTCCAGCGGCGTATCGAATTGCGCAGGCGGCACCCAGGCACCCAACGGCCCGCCCACTTGCGCGGCCTTCAGGGGCCGACCGCTGGCGGTACCGCCGCCATAGCCTTCCACCAGTTCACGCAGGCTCAGCCCGAAGGCGCGCTCCACCAGACCGCCCTGACGGACGTTACCGGCCAGTTGGAACGGCATCGTGCCCAGGGAACGGCCCATGCCGAAGTCGCGATAGAACTGCGCGCCCTTCTCCAGGATGATCGGCACCGAGGCCAGGGTCACCACGTTGTGCACCAAGGTCGGCAGCCCGAACAGGCCTTGAATCGCCGGCAGTGGCGGTTTGGCGCGGACCGTGCCGCGCTTGCCCTCGAGGGATTCCAGCAGTGCGGTTTCTTCGCCACAGATATAGGCGCCGGCCCCGACACGCACCTCAATGTCGAAGGCGCAGCCGCTACCGCTCACGTTCGCCCCCAGATAGCCGGCGTCGCGAGCAATGCGCAGCGCTTCGTTCAGCGTACTGATGGCGGCCGGGTATTCCGAACGCACGTAGATGTAGCCCATCGTCGCGCCTACGGCGACGCCAGCGATGATCATGCCTTCGATCAGCAGGAAAGGGTCGCCTTCCATCAACATGCGGTCGGCGAAGGTGCCGGAGTCGCCTTCATCGGCGTTACACACCACATACTTCTGTGCACCCACGGCATCACGCACGGTGCGCCACTTGATGCCCGCCGGGAACGCCGCCCCGCCCCGCCCGCGCAGGCCGGAATCCAGCACGCTGGCGACCACGTCGGCGCCATCCATCTGGATGGACCGGGTCAGGCCCAGGAAGCCGCCCCGGGCACAGTAGTCGTCCAGGGACAGCGGTTGCGTGATGCCGGCGCGCGCGAACAGCAGGCGCTGCTGGCTCTTGAGATAGGGAATCTCCTCCACCGGCCCCAGGGCCAGCGGATGGCTGCCGGGATCGCCTGCCAGCGCATCCAGCAAGCCCGGCACATCGGCCGGTGTGACAGGGCCAAAGCCCAGCCGGACGCCGGCGCTTTCAAGCTCCACCAGCGGTTCCAACCAATAGAGGCCACGGGAACTGGTGCGCAACACCGTCAACGGCAGCTGTCGACGCTCAGCCTCAAGGGCCAACGCATCGGCCACCTTGTCCGCGCCCACGGCACGAGCCACCGAATCGCGGGGGATACAGAGCGTCAGCATGCGCCCTCCTCCATGCAGTCATTGACCAACTGACGCAGACGCTCGGGCGTGATCCGCGCGTGCAACTCCCCGTCCAGCTCCAGGGCCGGCGAGCAGACGCAGGCACCCAGGCAATAGACTGGCCGCAGGCTGATGCTCCCATCGGCGCTGGTGCCGTGATCGTCCAGCGCCAATTGCTCGCGCAACTGCGCAGCCAGGGTCTCGGCGCCCATGCTCTTGCAGGACTCGGCCCGGCACAGGCGCAGGGTATGGCGCGCCGGCGGCGTGGTGCGGAAATCGTGGTAGAAACTGATGACCCCGCGCACTTCAGCCTGGCTGAGGTTGAGGGCGTGGGCGATCTCCGGGACGGCGCTGTCGGGGACATACCCGCAGCCTGCCTGGATGGCATGGAGAATAGGCAGCAAGGCACCGGGGGTGTCCTTTTCGCGCGCAAGCACGCTGTGGATCAAAGGCAGGTGAAGCGTCTCATCGGGCATAAACGTACCTCGGCATCTCGAACGCCACCGCCGCATAGCGGCCGCCGTCCGGAGTCTTGGCTTGGGCGTGCGGCCCACGTCACGGTCGCGTGGCACATCCGATCGCCATTCTCGCTCTCCGGCCAGGTGTCTTTGGCGCATCTGGTCCGGGGCATCCTCACAGCTTGCCACTCCCGGGGGTTGGCGATTGCACATGGACGACGAAACGTGTCCTGAAAGCGACTACTTGATAACTTGTCCCCGTGAATCGGCGTTGCCTGAACAACATAGACGATGCGCAAGTGCGGGTTTCCCCACTGAACGGTCAATCACCTTTTTTCAGATGTCTTTGCGCAAGGCATTAGCAACCAATGTAAATGCAGGCGAAGGCTGTCGCCGGCTGGGATAGTACAAATAGTAGCCTGAAAACGGCGGACACCAATCTTCCAGCACCCGCACCAGCCGGCCTTCTTGCAGGTACGGTTCAAACTCTTCTTCTGGCAGGTAGGCAACGCCCAGCCCGGCCACTGCCGCCTGCACGATATGAGTCGACGTGTTGAAAATCAGCTGGCCGTCAACTCGCACGTTCACCTGTTTGCCTCGCCGCTCAAAGTCCCAGACATAGAGCCCGCCTGATGTCTGCATGCGCTGGTTGATACAGCGATGGCTCATCAGGTCGCGCGGGGCCTTGGGAATGGCGTGGGCAGCGAAGTACGCTTGCGAAGCGACGACAGCCATCCGCAATGGAGGGCCTATCGGAACGGCAACCATGTCTTTGTCGATGGTGTCCCCCAGGCGCACACCAGCATCAAACCGATCCGCCACGATGTCTCGGAATCCATAACACACGTCAAATTCAACGTTTATATCCGGGTAGTCGTGCAGCAACCCGGTAAGTTTGGGTAGCAAGGTCGTGCGCAAGACATGATCACCGCAGGTGATGCGTACGGTGCCCGCGGGCTTGTCGCGCATCTCCGTCAGCATATCCAGCTCCGCTTCTATTTCATCGAAGCGATTGCCTATCGCTTGCAGCAGCCGCTCACCAGCGATGGTCGGCGAAACGCTGCGAGTGGTCCGCGTCAATAACCGGATCTGCAAGCGTGCTTCCAGGCCATTGATTGACTGGCTCAGTGCAGATTGTGTGACACCCAATGCCCCGGCAGCGCGTGTGAAGCTGCCTTCGCGCGCGACCGTGACGAAAGACAGCAGATCATTGAGATTTCTTTTGATCATGGTGAAACACATCTAAGCCTATTAATTAGCCTTACTTATAGCCTTGTTAAGCATTCATTAGCTAGTCGCGTGACTGTCCGTCGCTCACCATGTTCCCCATGAACAGGAATGAAAGCAGAACTGCGATGAGGGCGACCTGGCTTGGTTTGCTGGCTTCGATGCTCGTGCTCGGCAGCTACTCGACAATGAATGAAGCCGCATCGGCATCTTCGCTAACGGAGAACACTGGCATGTGGATGACCGTCGGGGAACAACGCTTCCCCATCACCCTGGCCAACAACGCAGCTGCCCGCGCGCTTGTCGCGTTATTGCCACTGACGTTGGACATGAGTGATCTCAACTGCAATGAAAAGTACGCCGCCCTCCCCCAAGCACTACCTACCCAAGCGAGCAAGCCGGGAACGATCCACAGCGGCGATCTCATGCTGTATGGCCCGGACACCCTGGTCATCTTCTATACGAACTTCGTTTCAACCTACGCATACACGCGCCTGGGGCGTGTGGACGACCCCGCAAGACTGGCTCAGGCGCTGGGCCGGCGGGGTGTGCAAGTGATGTTTTCCCAGAATTGATTACTCCGCATCGATAGGATTTCCAATGAAAAAGATCATCGTTTTACTGACGCTGCTTGTCAGTTCACTGTCAGCAATAGGGGCCGATATGTCTAATGGCGCAGACAATTTTTATTCCAGCGACGAAGTGACCGTACAGAAGGTCAATTTTAAAAACCAATATCAGATGAACGTAGCCGGCAATCTGTTCATCCCGAAAAAACTCAATGGCAAGACAAGGAATCCGGCAATTGTCGTAGGCCACCCGATGGGCGCAGTGAAAGAACAGAGCGCCAATCTCTATGCCACGAAAATGGCAGAAAGAGGCTTCGTGACCCTTTCCCTGGACTTGTCATTCTGGGGCGAAAGCGAGGGGCAGCCGCGCAATGCAGTCTCGCCGGATATCTATGCCGAAGACTTCAGCGCAGCAGTGGACTTTCTCAGCGCCCAGCCTTTTGTCGATAAAGAGCGGATTGGCGCAATCGGCATCTGCGGCAGTGGCAGCTTTGTTATCAGTGCAGCCAAGATTGACCCGCGCATGAAAGCCATTGCAACGGTGAGCATGTATGACATGGGAGCCGTCAATCGCAACGGATTGAAGCACTCCCAAACGCTTGAACAGCGCCGGGCGATCATCGCGCAGGCCACACAGCAGCGTAATGTGGAGTTCGCAGGCGGTGAAACGCTTTACACCAGCGGTACGGTGCATCAGTTGGATGAAAGTACCCATCCTATCCAGCGTGAATTTTATGATTTTTACCGCACCCCGCGCGGCGAATTCACACCAGCCAGCTCCTCCAAAGACCTGACCACGCACCCGACGCTGACGAGCAACATCAAGTTCATGAATTTCTACCCGCTCAATGACATCGAGACCATTTCGCCTCATCCGATGTTATTCATTGCTGGCGCCGACGCGCACTCCAGGGAGTTCAGCGAGGAGGCTTACAAGCTCGCCGGTCAACCCAAGGAACTTGTCATCATTCCTGGGGCAGGCCATGTCGATCTTTATGATCGGGTCAACCTCATTCCGTTCGATAAGCTGACGAGCTTCTTCCAGAGCAATCTGAAGTGACAAAGGGACTAGTTTCTTCACGGAGTTCCAGGGGACACGGAAACAGGAACGCCGATTTGTCAGATATGTTCGTGCGAGCAAACCTACCTGACAAACCGGCGCAAATTGGGCCGCGTCAGACAGGCGTTTCGAGCGCGGTACTCATCGCCGTCAGCCGAGTAGTCAAGAGCGGTTCCGCCCCGGCAGCATCCGCGCCAGGGTATTGTCACCCACCCAGTAATGATGAAACAGACCCGCCGCCGCATGCAGGCCGATGAGCCAGTAGCCACTGCTGCCGAGCAATTCGTGCCAATACTTGAGCTGTTTGGCCAAATCGGGATCCACCGCCACGGGGGCCGGCAAGAAGAACCCGAAATACGGCATGGGCTTACCTCCGGCGGCCAGCATTAGCCAGGCCAGCACCGGTGTCGCGATCATCAAGCCATACAGGGCCGCATGCATCAGGTGGGAAACACCCGTCTGCCAGGCCGGCGGCGCGGGTGTGACCGGCGGGCGCGGTGTCAAGCGCCCGAACAGGCGGACCCAAACCAGTGCAAAAATGCTCAACCCGAAGAGCCCGTGCAACCCCAGGAACAGGCTTCGCCCGGTGCTGCCACGGGGCAACAGCCCCTTGATTTCAATGCAGGCATATACGCCGACGAACAGCGCCAGCATCAACCAGTGCAGGGTGATCGACAGTTTTCCATAACGGTTTACGGCAATATCGCGGGTCATAACGCGCCTCGTGAAAGTCTGACGAGCCGCCGACTCATTCGGCAGCCCCGATCCGATCGCTGGGAAGCGATGCTGCCAACCTGCGGGTAAAGTCTTAAGGCAGTCTGAAGACCGGCATTTCAAGACGCTTTTTTTACATTTAGACGTTGTACCAAGTGCGAACCCGCGATCACCTCCAGAGACTCATGGGAAGCATTCGCCAACCTCGCCCCAACTCTGCGCGCACTCTCACGCCACGAACAACCAAAGCATCGCTATGCTCTACGGATAGATGCGTCCGGGAAGCGACCGTCTGCTGCTTAATATCAAGGAGGATTCTATGATGCGGGAAGCAACCACCGGACTGGAAAAACAGATAGAGATCGCTACAAAACTACTCTCCCTGTCGGCAAAAATCGGATTGCTGATTGGCGGCACGTGCATCGTCAGTTATTTATTGAGCAACGGTCATTACCCACAAGGCGTATCCGTTGGAGACAGTTTGTTGTTTCTGGTCACGGCGTTTTGCTTCGGACTGGTTTGTGTTTACTTTTCAGTCTCCGTCACGGCTGTCGGGATATTGCTTTCGCCGTTCTTCATACCCGTGCTGAGAAGCTTCGTCTGGCTACATGGAAAAATCACCGATAAAACCCCCGTACTGGAATTCAAACGACCAAAAATAACCTTCCTCTCGGTATTTTTTGGAATATGCGGCGCGGTGACCATTTATTTCCTTACCCATAAAAGCCCCTTGGAACACATTCAGCTCATCCTTCTGCCCATTTTTCAGTACATCGTTTACTCCGCCTATCTGGAGCAGAACAAGAAAGTAAAAGCAGCGCAGCCATCGGTACCTGAAGTCGTCGATTCCGAGCATCCTGACCAGAATCCTCACGCCGAAATGAAACCCTTGAAGAGAACCAGGGCAGTGATCGTTGGGGTCATCCTCGTGACGCCCCTTCTCATGGGGGGCGTGACTTCGGACTTGCTGCAAGTGGCCATGAGCTTCGCGCAAATACGTATAGAAAGGGCAACGATTCTGGTGAAACCGCCTTACGCCAATCTATTGCCAGCCCCCAAGGATTCACCGCTGGAAAATTACAAAAAATTTGAAAATGCAACGGTGATTTTCCGAGGCGTAGGCAATTCGACACTCATTGAAATGCACGCCGATGAAACGGCGATCCGGTTGGAGATCCCGAATGACTCGATCATTATCGAGCGCCGTGTGAAGCCCGCTGCAAAAATGAGGAAAAATCCTGAGAAAACGGAAAGCTGATACCATCCGGAAAATTGACATGCTGAGCAGAACAACATGAATCGCCGCAAGAAAATAAACCAGTTATTGAAGGCTAACGCCAAAAAAGCCAGTGCCAAGCTGGCACCCAAAAACAAGACTCAATACATCAGCAAAGCCGACCGACTGAAACTGGCGGCTGAAGCCAGCGACGCCCCCATCACGCCGCCGGAAAGCTGATCCACATCGCTGAAGCTCAGCTCAGGCCGTTTTGCACGTTAACCAGGCGCTCCAGAAAAGACTGCTGAAGAACCGGGTAGCACTGCCGAATCCTGCATCATTCAACAGTTTTTGAACCGCTGCCTCGGAATGTGGAGGGTCGGCGCCTTGAAGAATCTTGCCAAGCTTGACCGTCACTTCTTCCGGGCTGGCGCCATGCTGTCGCCAGCGCTGCCCCCAGGCCGCGAGGAGTAACGGCTGACTGGCATACGCATATTGGTTCCCGGCGACAATCAGCGGCGCTCCCGGCTTTAGACGTGCCTGGATGGACCGCAATATTTTCAACTTGGCTTCATCCCCATCGAGATGATGGAGCACACCGATCAAGGTGGCAGCATCGTACGACCCGTTGGCTACCAGGTCTTCAACATGCCCAAGATGCATGGCGGTTCTTTCAAGCACGTTGTTTGCGACTAATTGCTGCTTCGCGGCCTCCAGCATAGGCTCGGACGGATCGACGGCAGTGAAGCGCCAACCCGGCTCCAGCTTGGCCATTGCAATGATCTCTTGCGCCGTACCGCCGGCGCCCACCACCAGTATTTTCGCCGAGCCCACATTTCCAAGGGTCGCTGCCAGCATGCACGCCGCCAAGTCCTGGCAGGCGTCGTATCCAGCGAGCGCAATGCGACTCTGCCGGCCGTACTCGTTGGCCCGTGAGGTATCAAATTTTTCCGCTGAATTTAACGAGGATGATTTCAAGGCGCAGTTCTCCGTGTGCTGAAATCAAGCTACACCGCGCTTATGGATAATAAAAATTCATTAATTTTATGCGCGGCATTCCCATAAGGAATATCGTTTTCCATCGGCAGAATTTTGCGCGGTCAGCCAATTGCGGCTTGCGATAAACATATGGAAATACGAATATATTTTTTCCATATGTTCTGGACCGGATTGGAGCTGTGTAATGACTGAATTCTCCAGCGAAACCCCGCATGACTTCCCAAATCTTGACCTGTCACTCTTCGACGTACCAACAGCGGAAAAACTCGCAAAGAGCGCAGAACCCGAACATAAACCGCGCATACTTTTGCTGTACGGATCAACCCGCGAACGCTCTTTCAGTCAGTTGCTGACCCGCGAAGCGGCGCGTCTGTTGGAGCTCATGGGCGCCGAAACCGCTATCTTCGACCCGTCCGGGTTGCCACTGCCGGACGATGCGCCCGTCGATCACCCCAAGGTGCAGGAACTGCGCGACTTGGTGATGTGGTCGGAGGGCCAGGTCTGGTGCTCGCCGGAACGCCACGGCTCGATGTCGGCGGTGTTCAAGGCGCAGATCGACTGGATCCCGCTCGCACTGGGCGCGGTTCGTCCTTCCCAAGGCAAGACATTGGCGGTGATGCAGGTATGTGGCGGCTCGCAATCCTTCAATACAGTGAACCAACTCCGCGTGCTGGGTCGCTGGATGCGCATGGTCACGATCCCCAATCAATCCTCCGTCCCCAAAGCCTTCCTTGAGTTCGACGAAGCCGGGCGCATGAAGCCCTCGTCCTATTACGACCGGGTCGTCGATGTCATGGAGGAACTGATGAAGTTCACCTTGCTGGTGCGCGGCAGAGAAACCTATTTGGTCGACCGCTACTCCGAGCGCAAGGAAAGCGCCGAAGCGCTATCCAAACGCGTTAACCAGAGATCTATCTAGGTGCCGCGATAGTAATAGGTCTTCGGTGTGATGTAGGACTTTAACGAATGTTGGCTCATGGCTTGAAATCTGACATTGATTCAAGCAGCCACCCGCTCAATCAAGAACAGGCCGCAGGAAACTACGCTCATAACTCAGAATGAATCGTTGTTCCGTCGCCTGGGTCACCAATTCAACGCACGCTGGATCCTGTTCGGCTTTCCTTCGATAGTTTTCGTAGTCGGCCAGGCTGGAAAAGCTGAACAGGCAGTAGGCGATATTGTTGGCGCCTTCGGCGGGAAGAAAGTAGCCATGATGGACGCCCCCCATTCGGGTCACCACTTCAATCCATTGGCGCGAGTAGCTCTCGAAAGCTGGGATCTGGTAGGGGTCAATGACGTACCTGACATGGCAAGTAATCACGGGCTCAATCCTTTGAAAACTGGAAAAAACGGATTCTACACAGGATACGAGGCATGTCGTCGATGATTGCCATTAGCCGAACAACTTTGCTGCTCTCTCCATCTCATCACCCAGGATCGAAACACCATGGATGAACGCCAAGCAACCATCAAGAACAAGATCCACGCCGTGGTGACGAGCAGCGAATCCGACGAGATCACCTATCGATCAGAGTGGCTCGGTTACCTGCCCTTCCCGGTTTTTCATTGGATTGAATACCAGGGCGAAAGCTTTTCCAGCGACTTCCCCTTTGATTGGTCCCTTGAGGATCTGGTGAGTCTTGAGCGCACAGGGTTCTTGGAAACACTGGAAGCTTATGAAAACCCGGAAGACAGTTTTGATCGGGATATCAGGTATCGCGTTCATGTTGGGTGTGCGCCTCGATAGCTTCTGAACGAAGAGGCGTCATCGCTGGGTAGCGTTATTGCGCTGAACGAAGCAAGCAACGCAACAGTCGGAGCAACAGGACCCTCGGCAAAGAAACCTGGCTCATGCCCCTACGATCCGCTGCCCTCGCTACGTTGTTCTCTTTGTCTGCCTGCGCAACTGCCGCAGTGCCTGAACCGCTGCGCCTGGAAAGCCTGAAACGCTGCGGCGACCTGCTGCAAAGCCAGCACCAGGACTGGTGCCTGACCGTACGCGGACTGGGCAACGCAACGCCACAACTGAAACTGGGCGCAAAGGTGATACCCGCAGACAAGGTCCAGCGCGAAGGGGAAAACCTGCGCTTGCGCCTGGACAGCGCCGACTACCAGAGCGGCCCGCTCTGGCTGCAGGACGGCCCACGCGCCAGCAATGCCGCCTGGCTGACCTTGCGCAACAGTCACGTACTGGCCGCCGGAACGGACGAAGTAGCGAAGAACATGGATGGCCTGACCACCTATGTCGACCTGGTCAGCGTGCTGATCGAAGAAGACCGTGATGGCCGCCAGGAAGCCGAGCGCCTGGCCCACAAGTACGGGGCAACGGTGGTCGGCAGCATCGCGCCGCTGAACCTGTACCAACTTCGCCTGCCGGCCAAGGACTTGGTGCAGCGCGACGCCCTGGTGCTGCGCCTGGGCAGCGAGACCAGCGTGGACGCCGTGGTCATCGAAGAGTCCTCGGCCGAAGAAACCGAGCAAGCCGCAGTCCATCCTGAAGAACCGAAGAAGCCAGCCCTGGACTCCGATGAGTGGGCCGCGAATCGCTTTCTCGACGCGGTGAATTATTACCAACGACGCATCCCCGGACGACAGCCGCCCATCCAGCCGCAACCGGTGCGCATCGGCCTGATCGAGCGCGATGTGGATTTCGACACGACGGACTTTGCAGACTACCTCGGCGCCTGCTCACCACCACGCACCTGCGTCTACGCCCGCGATGCAGATAAACCGGACAACCACGGCACAACCGTCGCCGGCATTCTCGCCGCGCGCTGGGACGACAGCGGCAACACTGGTTTTCTCCGCGGGCTGGACAAAACCAGCGGTGGCTTCGAGGTCATCGTCGAACGTAATTCCGATGCCGGGATCACCGCCAACATCGCTGCCTCGGTCAACCTCGTGGAGGACGGTGTACGCGTACTCAATTGGAGCTGGGGCATCCACCGCGTCGGCGCGAAAGACATCAAAGGCGATGACATCGACTCGCTGCTGCGCTCGGGCATCGCCATGGGCGGGTACGAGGAGTTGCTGGAGGAGTTTTTCCTCTGGCTGCGCAAGGAACATCCCGACGTCATCGTGGTGAACTCCGCCGGCAATGGCGCTTCGTTCTCGGGCAGCGATGAATACCGCCTGCCCTCCTCCTTCATCACCGAGCAATTGCTGGTGGTCGGCGGGCACCAGCGCAGCGAGCACACCGGCGTCGCCGTCGACGACCCGGCCTACGCGGTCAAACGCAGCTCCTCGAACATCGACATGCGCGTCGACATCACCGCCGCCGCATGCGCACATGCCTCGACGACCAACGCAGGCCAGCAAGGCGCAGTGCATTGCGGCACGTCCTACGCCACGCCCATGGTCGCGGGGCTGCTGGCGGCAATGCTGTCCATCAACCCGCAACTGCAACCCGAGCAACTGCGCATGCTGCTACGCCGCAGCGCCATGACCATCGGCGACAATCACGACTTCGAACAGATGGACGCCGAAGACCTCACCGCCCCCATTCTGCCGTCGGAGCGCCGCTACCAACTCAACGACAAAGACGTCGGCCGCTCGGCGCGGCTGGACATGCAAAAGGCCCTGGACCTGGCCGCACAAAGCCGCGACCGCGTGCGTTGAAAGTCAAGGTCACGTCTAACTCAAGACGATGTCTGCCTTGCGCGGGCAAAACCACCCATGCATCAGCCCCGCCTGGAAGAACTGTACCGGAGCCTCGAACCCAGCGCTCTCGATGAGACCGGCGACCTGCTGTGTCGGCAGGATAGCCACGTCTCGGGCGTAGGCGGCACGAGCTCTCACCAGCATTTCCGGCTGTACGCCTGCAGAGGACATCAGCGTCATCCAGTTGCGCAGTAGCGCCTCATAGGCAGGTGATTCGGTATCAGCGGCGAGGTCGGCGTTTGCCAGTATTCCACCCGGCTTAAGCCGGCGGGCGATCTCGTGGAAGAAAGTTATACGGGCTTGTGGCTCGAGCAAAAACTGAGACACCAGAAAACAGGTAGCGCCGTCGTGGTCAGGCTCGGCAGGCAGCGCGTCAAGGTAACCATGGTGAAAGCTGCAACGCGAAAGGAAGCCTTCTTGTACCGCTTTCTGTCGGCAGATATCGAGCATGGCGTCCGAGGGATCAACGGCGGTGAAATGCCAGCCGGGGTTCTGCTTGGCCAGGTGGGTCAGTTCCGCACCAGTGCCCACACCGACACAGAGTATCCGGGCATTCTCCGGTAAGTCAGCGAACACCGCGTCGAGCAGGGTGTACAGGGCGTCACGAATGGGCGCCATTCCCGCCCACTGCTTATCGTAGCTGGCGGCCTGCTGATCGAATAAGGCCTTGAGTTCTTCATTGCGCATGGAGAGCACCTTCCTTTGCGTCGTGACGGGATGAAGCCGCGATGGATGTGGCTACGTTTTCAGTATCCCATGGCTGTCAAGCCCCACCGGTTGTGTGGCATTGAATCGCCAGTCATAGGACCAGTCTGTAGGTGGACTGCACCAGCCCCGAAGGAAAGCTGCGGCTGGATACCAGTTTCAAATCCACATCCCGCTCAAGCCCGCCAAACAACGGCCTCCCCGAGCCGATCAATACAGGAACGGTGGTGATCACCATATCGGTGACCAATCCGTCGCGCAGGAACGACTGCACCACCCGCCCGCCATCCACATAGACGCGCTGCACGCTTTGACTCTCCAGCTCAGCCATCAAATCCTTGGGGGCCAGATCGGAGAAACGCAGCTTGCCCTCCAACGCCTCGGGCACTGGCGAATCGGCTAGCTGTTCGGACAGCACTATCACGGGCCGGTCGTAAAACCAGGTGTCGAAGGTCCGCACCTTTTCATAGCTCCCGCGCCCCATCACGATCACGTCCTTGTCGGCGATGAAGGCTGGATAGCCGTGGTCTTCGGATGGGTCGTCACGTTGTAGAAGCCAGTCGATGTCACCGTCGGGGCGAGCGATGAAGCCATCCAGGCTGGTGGCGATGAAGACGTGGGCGGTGGGCATTTTTGAGGGTTCCTTGTTGTTTTACTTGAGCACCAATGCAAGACCATCAACGCCGATTATGGAAATGAAAGTAGCGGCCGCATTCGCGAACGCCACTTTCATCACGTATCAGTCAGGCGTTCTTAGCGCGTGCCTCCATGGGCCTTTTCGGCGTTGAAACCATCGAAGTTATCGAAGACACCCATGAAGCCGGGAACGGTCAACGCTCGCGCCCAGTCGCGCTGGAGTTCGCAGTACATCTGCACGCGGCTGATGAGCTTCGCGCCCGCCTGTTCCATTCGGCGCAACGCCGCCTCGTGCGCGGCCAGTGACGTGCCGCCGACCGCATCGACCGGCACATAGACTTCATAACCTTCCTGAATCGCGTCGAGTACCGGGAACGTCAGGCATGCTTCGGTCCAGAGCGCAGTCATGATGAGCTTCCTGCGGCCGATCGCTTTGACCGCCTGCTTGAACTCTGTGTCTTCCCAGCTGTTGATCGAGGTGCGGTCATAGGTTGGCAGATGGCCGAGCACGTCCTGCAGCTCCTGGATCGGTGGTTTGTTGCGGCCGGTCGCGACGTTGACGGTCGAGTGAATAATCGGAAGATTATAATTGACCGCCGCCTTGGCGACGCTCGTTATGTTGAAGACGAGTTCGTCACGGGACATCGAGCGAATCGAGGAGACCTGGATCGGCTGGTAGTCGATGATGATCAATGCCGAGTTCTCGGGGGACAGGAGTTGGTCGGTCTGCGGGTTGCGGATATTCTCGCTTGCCATTGGCAAATCCTTTTATGGGTAATCCACGCTTGTGGGAGAAATGATTTTCCGGGAGACATGCACCAGCGGCGACGTTGCCCGGAAGCAGCATTGTGCTGTTCCCCTATTCGGTGCAGTAGTAGCATTGCGAGGCGAGCTGTGTCGCAAAATGGGGAACGCTGGAATGGACATTGAAGAGCTGCAGACCTTCGTCGAAGTGGCTGATGCGGGGGGCATTTCACCTGCCGCGCTTCGGCTTGGCGTGTCCAAATCGATCGTCAGTCGCAGGCTCGTTCGGCTTGAAACGGAACTTGGCGTCCAGTTGCTTGCACGATCCACACGCGGGGCGGCTCTCACAGAAGCCGGGGCTACGTTCCGCGACTACGCCGCCAGAGTCTGCGCCGAGATCGACATAGCCAAGGAAACGATCCTGCCCGCCGGAGCCCTTCGTGGCCGTTTGCGAGTCGCCGTACCACTCTCTTTCGGCCCGACGCATTTCGCGCCCGTGCTCGCGGAAATGGCACGACGCCACCCCCAGCTTCATATCCAGACCTGCTACAGCGATCGTTTCGTTGACCTCATCACGGAGGGTTACGATTGTGCGATACGGGTTGGCTACCTTCAGGACTCCAACTTGATCGCAAGGCGCATCGGCCCGATCTATGGGAAGCTCCTCGCCAGTCCGGACTACATCAAGGCGCACGGATCACCTGAGACGCCGGAGGAGATTGTCGCCCATCAGGCCCTGATGCAGAGCACCGAAGCCTGGCAATTCATGGATGGGGACAAGATCATCACGGTTCGTCCGCAGGGCCGCTTCAAAGCCGACAACGGCATCGCGTTAGTCGCTGCGGCAACAGCAGGCCTTGGGATCGCTTACCTGCCCGATTGCCTCACCTTTGAACATGTGGCCTCGGGGGCACTGGTGCCGATCATGACGCGTCATCCACCGCCCCCGGCAGGTGCCTATGTCATTCGCCCGTCAGGCCAGCATCCCGCACGCAAGATACGGGTCCTCACCGAACTCCTGATCGAGTACTTCGGCGACTCTCCACACCTTGCGGCGCTGCCGCCGGTCTGAGGCATGACAGCGACCACAATGCTCGTCGTGACTCGACTCATCGAACAACCCGGTTCGTTGCATCAATGAGGTCTGCCTTGGCTCCGGCAGCGAGGGCGCTGAAGCGGGCATCCATGGCAATCGCGGCAGGCAGAAATCGGCCATGTGCAATCAGTAAATTGACAGATTGTCGGTCATCTTCACATTCGTATAGAGACAAACGCTACCAAAGCCCAAGCGCGTCGCCCGCGCCTCGCAAAATTTAATGAGTGCTTTGCCGATCCCTTTTCCACGACCTTCTTTGGACACGGCTACATTTTCGAGAAACATCTGCTGACCCACAGGAAAGAAGACGATGAAGCCTCGCAATTCGTCTTGTTCTCCGACTGAAAGGTGCACAAAACCGGCTGCGATCTGAGCACCGAAATCCGCTAACATCGGTGCAGGCTTTCGTCCTATTACCGAAACATACTGGGCATACGCTTTCTCGGCACAAGCACGCACTGCTACTTCATCGTCTGCAACTGCTTGGCGGATCATTTGTGTTTCGCCCATGGTAAATCCTGACGAATGTCTGTGTGATGTCGGCTCGGGAAGACAGTAAAGGCACCCGACCGACGCTGCGATATGATCGTTTGTGGTCGCAGATTAACCCGCGCAGACCGCTCTGCGGTATAGGCAAGCTCTTTGATGTGCGCCTATAGAGTGATCCGTAGCGAAGGCAGTTCGTAAGGTCACCAAAGTCGATTGCAGTCACTTGTGACTGGCAGCAATCGGCCAAAAACTGGCGCTCAGCAACATCAATGTAAGGGTCTGTCCCCCTTAGCGACAACACAGACAACCGCTGACCACCGGCTGATCAGGGTCATTCTCAAGAAATGTAACCACGACTTCCATGCCCGTCCGAGGCGGCCCCATCTCACAACTCCAATCGGCGGTTCCCTTCAGCCAACAATGACTCTTGTCGTCAAATCTATCTTCGCGGTCCCAGGGGAACTTGACCTTGATCCGCCCGAAGCGCCGATCGCTCTGGATCCCCTCGCCTTCCAAAGCGACGACTACAGCGGTCTGGAGGCTTGGTACCTGAGGCTTCTTGTGAGCCAACGGCGGACGATAGGCAACATTCCACGGAAGAACGACAAAGCGGTTGCGGTAACCCTGATGAAAGTCATCGTCGTTCCCAGTGTTGTCACTGGCGACGTCCTCACCCAACACCTGTGGTTGCCGACCTTCGTGGATGACCTGGGTCAGTAGCCATAGAGTGTTCCACTCTTGGCGCGGATGGCCTGAGATTTCCAGCACGTGGCCGCTGACTAACCGAGTCTGGTCACTTTGCCCCTCGGCTTGTCGATAGGCCACATGGCGGCGCTCCATAGTCCGAAGGCGTATCTGCTTGCCGTGCTCATGACCGGTGAAACGCTCCGGCCTGTCATCTTTCTCATTGTCCAGATATTGCTCGAAATCATGATTGCGCTGCGAGATACGACTGGTGAGCTGTCCCAGACGCAGGTTGATGCGTTTGATCAATGGCTCGTTGGCCACCCTATCGCTCTCATGGCCATAAGCAGTGGGTTGGCCAATATTGGGAAAAACCGCCTGATCATCGCCAAAGACCAGCACGTGGCCATGAGCGCTGTGCTGGAAGTGAAAGTGGATACCCTCTTCTTCGCACAAGCGCTGAATGAAGTGCAAATCCGTTTCGTCGTACTGGGTACAGTAGTCACGCTCGGGGTAGGTCGCCCCCAGATGAAACCGATAGGCATCGCCCAGAATGCCGTGCTCTTCCAGTATCAAGGCGACGATTTTCGGCACCGAGAACTGTTGATAGATCCTCTGGCTGATGCGATGGCGCAAGTAGGACAGGTGCGGTACGAGGGCCAGCCTGTAGCGCGTCAAACGCTCACCGTTACTGCTTTGAGCGATGTGGTAGACCCGTCCATGAATGCCGTTGCCCTTCGCGTCGAAGGTCAGAAAAGCCTCTACGTCGAAGAGGTTTTCGAGATCCAGGTCAGGCCGCTCGCTAACAAATTCCACGTTGAAGAGGTAAGGCCTGCTGATCGCCTCTTCTCCAGTGAATGCGAGCACTTGAAAATCGTGCTCAAAACCGTCGATGGTCAAACTGAAGTGCGTTTGATTGGCTGGGCTGAACATCCGCTGTTCTCTTCTTACATAAGGCGGCGCAATGGACCGGAAGACCCTGAGTAATACTGGGTTGATGGATTAACAGGTACTCACC
>NZ_JAHBCZ010000058.1:0-25213 GCF_019956035.1 Pseudomonas sp. A-RE-22 | reverse complement strand
CCGGTTGCGCCGGTGATCGTAGTGCTGACCGTGCTGCCGTTGTTATAGACGTCATTAGCTGGCGTCTCGACGTTAACGGTGCCAGTGGTCTGGCCGGCGGCGATGGTGATGACCGAGCCGTTGCTCAGGGTCACGGTCACCGGAGTCTGGGCCGGGTTGGTCAGGGTGGCGGTGTAGGTAATCTGGCCGCCTTCGGTGATGGTGTTGCTGGCGGTCAGGGTCAGGCCAGTGGTGTCCGCCGAATCGGTAATCGTGGTGACTGCAGGCGCCGTGCTCGGCACCAGGTTTTCGAAGTTGCCACCTGTCGCACCGGTAATGGTGGTGCTGACCGTGCTGCCGTTGTTATAGACGTCATTAGCTGGCGTCTCGACGTTAACGGTGCCAGTGGTCTGGCCGGCGGCGATGGTGATGACCGAGCCGTTGCTCAAGGTCACCGTCACCGGGGTCTGGGCCGGGTTGGTCAGGGTAGCGGTGTAGGTAATCTGGCCGCCTTCGGTGATGGTATTGCTGGCGGTCAGGGTCAGGCCAGTGGTGTCCACCGAATCGGTAATCGTAGTAACCGCAGGCGTCGTGCTCGGGACCAGGTTTTCGAAGTTGCCACCGGTCGCACCGGTAATGGTGGTGCTGACCGTGCTGCCGTTGTTGTAGACGTCATTAGCCGGAGTATCGACGTTAACGGTGCCGGTAGTCTGGCCGGCGGCGATGGTGATGACCGAGCCGTTGCTCAGGGTCACGGTCACCGGAGTTTGAGCCGGGTTGGTCAGGGTGGCGGTGTAGGTGATCTGGCCGCCTTCGGTGACGGTATTGCCCGCGCTCAGGGTGACGGTGGTGGTGTCGATGGTGTCGGTGATCTGGGTCACGGCCGGCGTGGTGGGCACGGTCACGGCAATGCCAGTGCCACCGGTGGTGCCAGTGACGGTCACGCTGATCTGGCTTGGGTCGTTGTAGACCGTGTCATTCGGCGCGAGTGGAACGTTGACGCTACCGGTCAGCTGACCCGCCGGGATCACGATGACCGCGCCGTTGGACAAGGTCACGGTCAAGGCGGTTTGCGGGGCCTGGGTCACGGTCGCGGTGTAGACCAGCACGCCGCCGGCTTCGGTCAGGGTCGGCGTGGCGCTCAGGGTCATCGTCGCATTGAGGACAGCGTTGGCGGTCGTATCCGTAGTATCGCCACCCAGGGTGTTGTTATCGGTGGCAGCCGCCGCAGCGAGACCTTCAGTTGGGAAACCGACAGTAGGGTCGACGCTACCAGCGGTGGCATCCAGCACCACAAAGCTGTGGCCGCCACCGGCGGCGCCGCCCGTACCTGCGGCAGTGGCGCCGGCGGCGGTGGCTTCCAGGGCGGTCGTCGGGTCGACACCCGCGGCGATGGCTTGTTGCAGCTCTTCTACCGACGGCGCGGCCTGGGCAGTGGCTTGTGCCAGGTCGGTGGAAGAGTCCGGGGCATTGGCGCTCCACTGGGTGTCGCGGCCCAGGTCCAGGGTGCGGCCATCGGCCAGATCCAATGTGACGGCGCCAGAAGGGCCAGTGTCCAACTGATCGCCCGTGTACAGGCGATCGCCTTCAATGAGTACGCGCCGGATGCCCTCTGGGGATACGACGAAAACCTGACCAACAATGCTTTTGACAACGGCAATAACACTGCTCATTGAAGACTCTCCGGGTGTCACGCTCAGTAGACTTCCATGGACCCGTCAGCTTGTAGGCTGCAGCGGTCTGGACGTACATGTTCACAAAGTAAGGTTATTTGACGCTTTTACATGTCAATATTTTGGCTGTGTTTTCTCAATTATTTTGTTTGTGCCAAACTATTGACCTTCTGCCGGCCATCCTAAACAATCGCCGAGGTAATGTCACATTGATATTTAAGCGGCGACCTGTTCTTTCAGTGCGTGTTCCAGCTCCTGTTTTGAACTTTCCGACATACGGTCATTCCGGTTGCCATCATCCGATGCAGCGCCACGTTTCGCTGTGATCCAAGACAAGTGTTTCAGGAAGAAATCCATCATGCGTCTGTACCTGTTCAAGGCTTTACCCTTTGCTCTCGCCGCCAGTTTCGTACAAGCACAAACCTTGCCGCAGGCCATGCAACAGGCGCTGGATGTCCATCCTGAAATCCAGGCTGGCGTGAACAGTCGCCTCGCGGCGGATTACCAACTCAAGGCGGCCAAGGGCGGCTACCTGCCTAGAGTGGACCTTGCAGCCGGATACGGCCGTGAAGGCACCGACAGCGTCACCACCCGGTCGGGCGGGACCAATCATTGGGAAACCCTGAACCGTAGCGAGTCGAGCCTGCGCCTGTCGCAAATGGTTTTTGACGGTTTTGCGACGTCCAGCGAAGTGGGGCGTCAGCAAGCCACCGTCAATGCCCGTGCCTACTCGTTGCTGGACGCGTCCGAGCGCACCGGGTTGACAGTGGCCCAGGTCTACCTGGACGTGCTGACCCGTCGCGAGTTCGTGCGCCTGGCCGAGGAAAACCTCAAGAGCCACGAGCGCATCTTCGACCAGATCAAGCTGCGTACTTCCCGCGGCGTGGGCAGCGGCGCCGACCTGGACCAGGCCGAAGCGCGCATGGCTCAGGCCCGCAACAACCTGATCACCGAACAAACCAACCTGGCCGATGCCGAGACCAACTACCTCAGCGCCGTTGGACAACTGCCCGATCAACTGGAACGTCCTGCTGATTTTCTGGCGTTGCTGCCGGCCAACCTGACCGAAGCCCGTGCCCAGATGCTGGAAAACAGCCCGGTGCTACGTTCGGCCGAAGCCGACATCGCCGCTGCCGAGCAGCAGTACGAAGCCGCCAAGTCGAGCTTCTACCCACGCTTCGACGCCGAGCTGGGCCGCACTGCCGACAACGACCTGGACGGCCAGAACGGTCACAACAATGAATGGCAAGCCATGCTGCGCATGCGTTTCAACCTGTATGCCGGCGGCAGCAACAAGGCGGACCTGGAATCCAAGTCGTACCTGTCCAACCAGGCCCTGGACATTCGCAACAACGCGCTGCGCCAGTTGAACGAAGAGCTGGGCCTGGCCTGGAACGCCTTGAACAACGCCAATGCCCAGGTGCCGGTCGCCCAGCAATACGTGGATCGCAGCGCTAACGTGCGCACCGCCTACCAGAAGCAGTTCAGCCTCGGCGAGCGGACCCTGCTCGACTTGCTCGACAGCGAAAACGAGCTGTTCAGCGCTTCCCGTCGCCTGGCGGAAATCAAGAATGTGCAGCTGTTCACCCAGTACCGGATCAAGGCAACCATGGGCCAGCTGTTGAAAAGCCAGGGTGTGGTCGCGCCGTTGGCATCGGTTGTGCAGAACGACATGAAGCCCAAGGTCCAGTTGCCTGGGATGAATTGAGTCCTACCACCCGTTTTAATCAGTCAGAGTGCCGAGCGTGGAATCAGAAGTCAGTCCAGTCGAACTAGTTCATGACCCGCGCACGCTGCACGACGACCCGCTGCTGGACGGCTTGCTGGCGCTCTGCATGCTGCATCAGAAGCCGGCCAGCGCGGCGATGCTCACCACCGGCCTGCCGCTGCCCAAGCAGCGGCTGAGCGTCGAATTATTGTCGCGCGCGGCGGCCCGTGCCGGTCTGCAAGGTCGGGTGCTGCAACGCAAGCTTGAGCAGATCCCGACCATCGCCATGCCAGCGCTGTTGTTGCTCAAGGACGGCCGCAGTGCCGTGCTGCTGGGCTGGGTTGGCGACGACCAGGCGCGGTTGCTGCTCAGCGAAAGCGACGGCGGTGAGGTGACCATCAGCCGTGAACTGCTGGCCGATGACTACAGCGGCAAGGTGTTCTTCGCCCAGCCGCAGCATAAATTTGACGTTAACCACGGCACGCTGATCCCTCGGGCGCGTTCGTGGTTTCGCGACACCCTCAAACGGTCCCGCTGGCTGTACGCCGATGCCATCGCGGCGAGCCTGCTGATCAACATCATCGCCATGGCCGCGCCGCTGTTCGTGATGAACGTCTACGACCGCGTGGTGCCGAACCAGGCCGAATCGACTCTGTGGGTATTGGCCGTTGGTATCACCGGCGCCTATGTCTTCGACCTGATCCTCAAGATGCTGCGCAGCCTGTGCCTGGACCTGGCGGGCAAGAAAACCGACCTGATCATCTCGGCGACGCTGTTCGAGCGCATCGTCGGCATGTCCATGAAATACCGCCCGGCGCGGGTCGGCAGCTTTGCCCAGAACATCCATGAGTTCCAGAGCCTGCGGGACTTCCTTGCTTCGCTGACCCTCACCAGCCTGATCGACCTGCCGTTCACCCTGCTGATCTTCATGGTCATCGCGATTATCGGCGGGCACCTGGTGTGGATTCCGGTGCTGGCGTTCCCGATTGCCCTGCTGATCGGCTATGCGCTGCAGAAGCCTTTGGTGGCGACCATGGAGCGAACCATGGCCTTGGGCGCCGAGCGCCAATCCAGCCTGATCGAAACCCTGGCCGGCCTGGACGCGGTGAAGGTCAACAACGCCGAGAGCGAACGCCAATACCAGTGGGAACAGACCATCGGCACCCTCAGCCGCCTCGAACTGCGGGTGAAGATGCTGTCCGGCCTGGCAATGAACATCACCTTGCTGATCCAGCAACTGGCCGGGGTGGTCATGATCGTCTTCGGCGTTTACCTGATCATCGCCGGTAGCCTGAGCATGGGTGGGCTGGTTGCCTGCTACATGCTCAGCGGTCGCGCCCTCAGCCCGTTGGCTTCGCTGTCGGGCCTGCTGACCCGCTACCAACAGGCGCGGGTGACCATGACGTCCGTCGACCAGATGATGGAGCTGCCCCAAGAGCGCAATTTCGACGAGCGCCCCCTGAGCCGCAAGGTCCTGCAGGGTGCCGTCGAATGCCGTCAGTTGAATTTCACTTATCCGAACCAGCAGAACCCCGCGCTGAAGAACATCAACCTGGTGATCAAGCCGGGCGAGAAAATCGGCATCATTGGCCGCAGCGGCTCGGGCAAGAGTTCCCTGGCCAAGTTGCTGGTGGGGCTTTACCAACCCGACGACGGCGCCTTGCTGGTGGACGGCGTGGACATCCGCCAGATCGACGTCAGCGAGCTGCGCTACAACATTGGCTACGTGCCCCAGGACATCCAGCTGCTGGCCGGTACCCTGCGGGACAACCTGACCTCCGGCGCCCGTTACGTCGAAGATGAACTGGTGCTCCAGGCCGCTGAACTGGCGGGCGTGCATGAATTTGCCCGCCTGCATCCGCAAGGCTATGAACTGCAAGTCGGTGAGCGCGGACAGAACCTGTCCGGTGGTCAGCGCCAGAACGTCGCCCTGGCCCGCGCGCTGCTGCTCAACCCGCCCATCCTGTTGTTGGACGAACCCACCAGCGCCATGGACAACACCGGTGAAGAACGCTTGAAACAGCGCTTGGCTGCCGTGGTGGAAAACAAGACCGTGTTGCTGGTGACGCACCGTGCATCCTTGCTGTCGCTGGTGGACCGCCTGTTGGTGATCGACCGTGGACAGATCCTCGCCGACGGCCCGAAAGCCGCTGTCATGGAAGCGTTGAAGAAGGGGCAGATCAGTGTTGCTTAAATCCGGTTTCAAGGGCGCGGTGGGCCGTTATTTCAAAGGATCCGACTCGCTGCACGGCCAACCGCTGCCCGAGGTCAACAAAGCCCTGATCGAGGACGCTCCGCGGGTGGTGCGTTTGACGATCTGGGGCATCATCGGCTTCTTTGTGTTCCTGATGCTGTGGGCCAACTTCGCCGAGATCGACGAAGTGACCAAGGGCGACGGCAAGGCGATCCCATCGTCCAAGATCCAGAAGATCCAGAACCTGGAAGGCGGCATCGTCGCCGAGCTGTTCGTAAAGGAAGGGCAGATCGTCGATGCCGGCGCGTCGTTGATTCGCCTGGACGACACCCGGTTTGTCTCCAACGTCGGCGAAACCGAGGCCGATCGCCTGTCCATGCTGTTGCGGGTCGAGCGCCTGAGTGCCGAGGTCGACGACCGGCCGCTCAACTTCCCGGCCGATGTGCTCAAGGCGGTGCCGGGCCAGGCCGCCAGCGAGGAGTCGCTGTACCTCAGCCGCCGCCAGCAGTTGCACGATGAAATCGGCGGCTTGCAGGAGCAGTTGATCCAGCGCCAGCAGGAACTGCGCGAATTCGTGTCCAAGCAGGCGCAGTACCGCTCCGGCCTGGCGCTGCAACGCCAGGAAATCAACATGTCCGAGCCGCTGGTGGCACAGGGCGCGGTGTCGCCAGTGGAAGTGCTGCGGCTCAAGCGCGCCGAGGTCGAGACCCGTGGGCAACTGGACGCCACGACGTTGGCGATCCCGCGTGCCGAATCGGCGATCAAGGAAGTACAGCGCAAGATCGACGAGACCCGTGGCAAGTTCCGCAGCGAAGCCTTGACGCAGCTCAACGAAGCTCGCACCGACCTGAACAAGGCCCAGGCCACTGGCAAAGCCCTGGAAGATCGGGTGAGCCGGACCCTGGTGACGTCGCCCGTGCGCGGCATCGTCAACAAGTTGCTGGTGAACACCATCGGCGGCGTGATCCAGCCCGGCAGCGACCTGGTGGAAATCGTGCCGCTGGACGACACCATCCTGGTGGAGGCGAAAATCCGTCCTCAGGACATCGCCTTCCTGCACCCCGGCCAGGACGCCACGGTGAAATTCACCGCGTACGACTACACCATCTACGGCGGGATGAAAGCCAAGCTGGAACAGATCGGCGCCGACACCATCACCGATGAAGACAAGAAAACCACCTACTACGTCATCAAGCTGCGCACCGAACGCAGCCACCTGGGCACCGATGAAAAACCGCTGCTGATCATTCCGGGCATGGTGGCGTCGGTGGACATCATCACCGGCAAGAAAACCGTGCTCAGCTACCTGCTCAAGCCCATCATCAAGGCCCGGTCCGAGGCGTTGCACGAGCGGTAGCGCCCTGGTTGATCGTTGGTTGATCGTTCCCACGCTCCGCGTGGGAATGCCTCCTGTGACGCTCCGCGTCACGCTTTTCGGAACGCAGAGCATCCCTGGCTACATTCCCATGTGTGGGAGCAAAGCTTGCTCGCTAAACAGGCGCCTCGGATCGCGTTGTCTTCATCGCGGGCAAGCCTTGCTCCCACAGCGGTGCGGTGCAAAACTCCAGGTCATATCGTTATTCGTTAACGGTATTTAAATTACTGTTCTTATGTCTTTAAAGTCATCCCTCTGCGTACCTGCCGACCAATCGGCGCGCCGCACGACACAAACCAACACGGTAACGCCGTGAGTTTTGATCGATTGCGCGCCTGTTCAAGCGCGCTGTGCGTGGGAGTGATGTATGTCAGCCGTCTCTTATTCTCCAGATTCACCTATCGCGAACATTGCCCCGCAGTCGTTCGAAATCCGTCCGTTGCGCGATGCCGTAGGCGCCGAAATCGTCGGGCTGGACCTGTCCCGACCGGTCAACGACCAGGATTTCGCCCGCATCCACCGCGCACACCTGGACTATCACGTCGTGGTGTTCCGCGACCAACGCATCACCCCGGAACAACAGATCGCCTTCAGCGGCCGTTTTGGCGTGCTGCAGATCCATGTGCTCAAGCAGTTCCTGTTGGCCGGACATCCGGAAATCCTCATCGTCTCCAACATCATCGAAAACGGCCAATCCGTCGGTCTCGGCGATGCTGGCAAGTTCTGGCATTCGGACCTCTCCTATAAAGAACTGCCCAGCCTCGGCTCGATGCTCCACGCCCAGGAACTGCCGAGCGAAGGCGGCGACACGCTGTTCGCCGACATGCACAAAGCCTGGGACGCTCTGCCCGAAGCGCTGCGTAAAGCCGTGGAAGGCCGTTCGGCGGCGCACTCCTACACGGCGCGCTACAGCGAAACCAAATTCGAAGGCAACTGGCGCCCGACGCTCACGCCGGAGCAACTGGCCCAGGTCGCCGAAGTGGTGCATCCGATCGTACGCACCCACCCGGAAACCGGGCGCAAGGCGTTGTTCGTCAGCGAGGGGTTCACCACCCGCATCGTCGGTCTGCCGGAGGACGAAAGCGCAGCGCTGCTGGCCGAACTGTATGCCCACAGCGTGCTGCCGCAGAACATCTATCGCCATCAATGGCAGCCCCATGACCTGGTGTTCTGGGACAACCGCTCGCTGATCCACTTGGCCGCCGGTTGCCCGAGTCATCTGCGCCGCAAGCTGTATCGCACCACCATCCAGGGCGACGCCCCTTTCTGATCGGCTGCGCCTCGCGCAAAGAGCCCGGAGAATCTCCATGTCCAAACGCATTGCTTTTGCACCGCTGGCCGCCATCGGCCTGGGGTTCAGCTTGCTGGCCGGCAGCCTGGTCGCGCCGGCCAGCGCCCACGCCGAGGGCGAGATTCGTATCGCCGAGCAGTTCGGCATCGTTTACCTGTTGCTGAACGTGGTCCGCGATCAACAATTGATCGAAAAATACGGCAAACAGGAGGGCATCGAGATAAAGGTCGACTGGACCCAATTGTCGGGCGGCGCGGCGGTCAACGATGCGTTGCTGTCGGGCTCTATCGATATTGCCGGGGCCGGCGTCGGGCCGTTGCTGACGGTCTGGGACCGCACCCGCGGCAAACAGAACGTCAAGGCCGTGGCCTCCCTGGGCAACTTCCCTTATTACCTGTTGAGCAACAACCCGAACGTCAAGACCATCGCCGACTTCACCGAGCAGGACCGCATCGCGGTGCCGGCGGTGGGCGTTTCGGTGCAGTCGCGTTTGCTGCAATACGCCGCCGCGAAACAGTGGGGCGACAAGGACTTCAATCGCCTCGACAAGTACACCCTGGCGGTTCCGCATCCGGACGCCACGGCGGCGTTGATTGCCGGCGGCACCGAGTTGACCGGGCACTTTTCCAACCCGCCGTTCCAGGATCAGGCCCTGCAAAACCCCAACGTCCACGTGGTGCTCAACTCCTATGACGTGCTCGGGCCGAATTCGCCCACGGTGCTGTTCGCCACCGAGAAATTCCGCGATGAAAACCCGAAAACCTACAAGGCATTCGTCGAGGCGCTGACCGAAGCGGCCGAATTCGCTCAGAAGGACAAAGGCGCGGCGGCGGACACTTACCTGCGGGTAACCAAGGCCAAGATCGACCGGGCGACGTTGCTGAAGATCATCGACAACCCGCAGATCGAATTTACCGTCAGCCCGAAAAATACCTACCCGCTGGCCGAGTTCCTCTACCGCGTCGGCGCGATCAAGAACAAACCGGCGTCGTGGGAAGATTATTTCTTCCAGGACGCCAAACCGCTGCAGGGGAGCTGATTGTCATGAACGCGCTTTTGCAAGGCCACGCGGCCAGCAACCCCACTTCCACCGGCACCGCGTTGTTGTCCGTGGATAATGTCAGCCTTGAATACCGCACCCCGCAGCGGGTGGTGCGGGCCACTCACCAAGTGAGTTTCGAAGTCGATCCGGCGGACCGTTTCGTACTGCTCGGCCCATCGGGCTGCGGCAAGTCCACTTTGCTCAAGGCCATTGGCGGCTTCATCACGCCGTGCGAAGGCGAGATTCGTTTGCAAGGCCAGACTGTCAGCGCGCCGGGACCGGATCGGATCGTGGTGTTCCAGGAGTTCGATCAACTGCCGCCCTGGAAAACCGTGAAGCAGAACGTGATGTTCGCGTTGCTGGCATCCGGCACGCTCAAGCGTCGCGAGGCCGAGGAGCGGGCACTGCACTATCTCGACAAAGTCGGCCTGGCGGCGTTTGCCGATGCCTACCCACACACCTTGTCCGGTGGGATGAAGGCCCGCGTCGCGATTGCCCGAGCGCTGGCGATGCAACCGAAAATCCTGCTGATGGACGAGCCCTTCGCCGCCCTCGATGCCCTGACCCGACGCAAGATGCAGGAAGAGTTGCTGCTGCTTTGGGAAGAGGTGCGTTTCACCCTGCTGTTCGTCACTCACTCCATCGAAGAAGCGTTGGTGGTGGGCAATCGCATCCTGCTGCTGTCACCGCACCCAGGAAGGGTACGGGCGGAAATCCACAGCCATCAATACGATCTGCACAGCCTCGGCGGCGTGGGGTTCCAGCACACGGCGCGGCGGATTCATCGGTTGCTGTTCGATGAAAGCCAGTCGCCGGACACCGAGCGTGAGCTGGATTTCACCGACATCCGCATCGCGTATTAAGGGGAGCGTTCCATGAGCCAGTTATCGCCTGCGCGCGAAGAGTACGAAGTCGATCTGCAACCCCTGACCCACGTGCCACTGGAGCGCGAGTTGCCCTTGGGCCAGCGCCTCTGGCAACAGGGTTGGTTGCGCAAAAGCCTGATCCTGTTGCTGCTGGCGCTGGTGTGGGAGGGCGTGGCCCGATACCAGAATAACGACCTGCTGCTGCCGAGCTTCTTGCAGACCGCCAGCGCGTTGTACGACGGTTTGCTCAGCGGCGAGCTGCTGGGCAAGGTGTGGATTTCTTTGATAGTGCTGCTCAAGGGCTACCTGCTGGGGATCGTCCTGGCGTTTGGCTTGACCACGCTGGCGGTGTCGACCCAGTTCGGTCGCGACTTGCTCAGCACCCTGACGTCGATGTTCAATCCATTGCCGGCCATCGCCCTGTTGCCGCTGGCGCTCTTGTGGTTTGGCCTGGGGCAGAACAGCCTGATTTTCGTGCTGGTGCATTCGGTGCTGTGGGCACTGGCGTTGAACATGTATTCGGGGTTTCTCGGTGTGTCGGAAACGCTGCGCATGGCCGGGCGCAACTACGGGCTCAAGGGCCTGCGTTTTGTGCTGTTCATCCTGATCCCGGCGGCGCTGCCGTCGATCCTCGCCGGGCTGAAGATCGGCTGGGCCTTCGCCTGGCGTACCCTGATCGCCGCCGAGCTGGTGTTCGGCGCCACCAGCGGCAAGGGCGGCCTGGGCTGGTACATCTTCCAGAACCGCAACGAGCTGTACACCGACAAGGTCTTTGCCGGGTTGGCGGTGGTGATTCTGATCGGGTTGCTGGTGGAGAATCTGGTGTTCGACAGTCTGGAGCGGGTGACGGTGAAGCGCTGGGGGATGCAGCGTTGAGTCATTCTTGAGTGCGTGGTTGCAGGGCTGACGTCATCGCGAGCAAGCTCGCTCCCACAGTGGGGTGGTGTTGTGTCTCGATATTGGGTTCGACACAAAACCCCTGTGGGAGCGAGCTTGCTCGCGAAGGCAATCCTCAATTCACCACAGGCCTGTCAGCCCGCCGCCTGAACCTCCAGCCGATCCATCGCCCTTTCCACCAGCAAATGCACCCCATCGGCCATCCGGCTGATCGCCAGGATGACGCTGCGGCGCGAACCGTCGACATCATCGGCCAGGTCGGCGGCGATGGCGCTGATGGACAGCAGGTCTTCGGAAGCATTGGCCAGCAGGGTTTCGGTGTCGATGTCCGGGGCGACCATGAAGAGTTGGGATGCTTGGGTTTTGCCCGAGGCTTCATCGCTAGGTTTGGGGTTGAGGTAGTAGTCGAGGGCGCGCTCGGCGGCTTCGTCGAGTTTTTTGGATTTCGAGGATTTGTCGGACGTGTTGCCAGGGTTTCCTGGCGGATTCGGAGTTACCTTGAACATGTTTTGGCTTCCTATTCAATCAGAGCCGCCCTAGCTCGCTTGCACGCGATATAAGGGTGGCAGCTATGTGAGGGTGTGCAAGACCGAGTAGGAACCACCAAAAAAACCTCGGCAGACCCGAAGGTCTCCCCACACACAGCCGCCATAAAACACGGGCACGAATGCTCATTAAATGGCTGGTGGCATTATTTGGCGTTCTTTTACCCGGACTTGCACGTCCGTGTCACCGTTTTTTCAGTGACAAACCCAGACTAGCGGTGAGCCCCCGAGCCGAACAAGTTCACCAACGTCGCCACAACTTGAAGGAAATCTCCTAGGACGTTGCTGTACGCAAGCAGCACACCGCTCCGCTGGGCTGCACTCGACAGCTCCTACACAGCTCCTACGGTCCAGAGGGCGGTGTGACATTTCGCTAAATCCCCACGCCACAATTAGCCAAGTAAAGCCCTCTCCATTTCCTTTAGACTGGCCGCCCGCAAGCAAGCCTTCAGGACATGGAATGCCACCCCCTCACAGTCCCCTTCGCAAAGCTCTGGTCGTTTGGTTATATGCCGCCGCACTGGCGCATCTGCTCGCCGGCGTCACGCTGACCTGGGCCGGTCATTCGGGCTTGCTCGACGGTTATCTGCAGAACATCGAGCAGGCGTTCTGGGGCGCCAATGCCGTGCCCGCGACGGCCCGCGCGCAACAGGTCTGGTGGCTGGCCTTGTTCGGCGCCACATTGCAGAGCTATGGGCTGTACATGCTCGCCCTCGTCCATATTGGCAATCGATTGAAGCGCGCCATGCCCTGGGGTTGGCTGATCGCCGGCATCCTGCTCTGGGCGCCCCAGGACATGCTGATTTCCGCCCAGGCACGGGTCTGGTCTCACCTATGGTTCGACAGCCTGGCTCTGCTCGTTTTATTGCCGCCGCTGTTCTGGCTCTATCGCCACGACCGCCGCACCTCCCTGACTGACAACGCGTCGAGTGATTCAAACCATGCCTGACTTTTCACTGCTGGACTGGGCCATCACCCTGCTGATTGCCCAGGCGATCCTCGGTGCGCTGGATACCCTGTACCACCACGAACTCACCGTCGCCTTGCCCTATCGCCACAGTGCCCGGCTGGAGCTCTCCATCCACGCCCTGCGCTCGTGCTTCTACGGGATCCTGTTCCTGGGCATGGCGCACTTGGCCTTCGAGGGGACGTGGGCGATCGTCATTGCGCTGCTGTTCGCACTGGAGATCGGCCTGACGCTCTGGGATTTCGTGGTCGAGGACCGTAGCCGCAAGCTGCCCGCCATCGAGCGCATCATGCACACGGTGCTGGCGGTCAACGGCGGGGCCTTCTTCGCGCTGTACGGCGTGCAACTGGCGCAGTGGGCAAGTTTGCCCACCGGCCTGAGCGCGATCGACCTGGGCTGGTGCGGTTGGCTGCTGACCTTGTTTGCCATCGGGGTCACGGCCTCGGGGATTCGCGACGGCTTGGCGGCCTTGCGCATGCAGCGCGCGGGCAAACCCGCCAACCCGTTTGCCGGTGGCGCCTACAAGCGCGTGCTGGTCACGGGTGGCACCGGGTTTATCGGCGAGACGTTGGTCAATCAACTGCTCGACGCCGGGCACACGGTCAGCGTGCTGGCTCGCGATCCATTGAAAGCGGCCTATCTGTTTGACGGCCGCGCCCGTTGCCTGCGTTCGCTGGGCAAGCTGGGTCATGACGAAACCTTCGATGTGGTGATCAACCTGGCGGGCGCACCGGTGGCCGGGCCGCGCTGGAGCCCCGCGCGCCAGGCGCAACTCATCGCCAGTCGGGTCAATACCACCGAAGCCTTGATGACCTGGTTGAAAAACGCCCGGCACAAACCGGCGCTGTGGATACAGGCGTCGGCCGTCGGTTTTTATGGCGTGCGTGACGCTAGCGAAAGTCTTGATGAAAGCGCCACCCAGGGCGATGGCTTCATGGCTGAACTCTGTGTGCGTTGGGAAGCCTCAGCCCGGCCCGCCACCGAGTTGGGTGTGCGGCAGGTGGTGATGCGCCTGGGCGTGGTGTTTGGCCCGGGCGGTGCGTTGTTGCCGTTGCTGATTCCATTTCGCCTGGGGTTTGGCGGGCGGATGGGTGACGGTCGGCAAATCATGAGTTGGGTGCACCGCGACGACGTGATCCAGGTGATCGCCCGGGCCTTTGATGACGAAAGCCTGAGTGGCACCTACAACCTGGTGGCGCCAGAAACGGTCAGTCAGGCGCTGTTCGCCGAAAGCGTCGGCAAGGTGCTCAAGCGCCCGGTGTGGTTCCACATTCCCGCCGCGCCGGTACGTGCTTTGGCAGGCGAAATGGCTCAGTTGTTTTTCGACGGCCAACGCGTGCTACCAAGTCGTCTCGTCGAGGCGGGCTATACCTTCCGTTACCCGACGCTTGACGCTGCCCTACGCGACCTGGCCTGAGGAGCGCCCATGAGCAAGCCCCGGATGTACCTGCTGGCCGGCAACGGAAGCGCCGCCGATTGGTGGGACGATGCGTTGCCGCACTTTCAACAACACGACGTGGTGCCGCTGGAGCTGCCAGGCTTTGGCAGCAATCCTCAGGCTCCCTGCGAAGACCTGACGGCCTATGCCCAAGCGTTGCTGGCGGCAACGGACAAGGGCAGCGCGATCATGGCGGTCGGGGTCAATGCTTTGCTGGTGCTGCACGCCTTGCAACGTCAGCCGGGGCATTTTTGTCGCAGTGTGTTGCTGGCGCCGGTGGGTGCTTTTTTGTGGCAACGACGGCTGCCGGCGTTGATGTCGCCGCTGCCGATTCGCAAGACCATTCACTGGCTGCTGGCGAACAAACCGACGTTGTTTGCCCACAAGTTTTCCAGCCAGTCCTGGACGCCCGCGCAGTACCAGCGCATGGGCGCCGGCTATGCTCGCTGCCGCGCCTTTGTGCCGCACTGGGACTTGGTGCGTGCCGACACCGCCTTGCCATTGCTGGAGTGGATAACCGACCCGGTCGAACTGGTGTGGGGCGATCAGGACAAGGTGCTGGGCGTCGCGCAGGCGGCGGCCTGGTCGGCCATTCTCGCCCGTGCCGATCTGACCATCAGCCTGAAACCCGGCTGGGGGCATTACCCGTGGATCGATTCACCCGCTGAATTCGCGGCGTGGCTGGAATCCGGAGAACGTGGTTTCGTCGCACATACCAAGGGTGGCCGCTTGTGTCTGGCGGCGTTGGCTGGGCAGCCGGTGCCTGCGGCGCTGTCGCTCAACGATTGTGATGATCCGCGCTTGCCAAACTTTCTGGAGAGCCTGCCGGACGCTATCTGGGCAGTGCGTTCCTCCAGTTACGGGGAGGATCAGGCCGATGCGGCCAATGCCGGCTTGAGCACCACGTTCCTGCGCGAGCCGACGCACAACGTGCCGGCGCGCATTGCCGAGTTGAGTGCGGCAGGTGTCGAGGAAGTGGTGGTGCAGCGCTTCATCACGCCACGGCTGTCCGGGATCGCATTTGTGCGTCACCTGTCCGTTGAATTGGAATGGGTCGAAGGGCATCTGGAATCGTTGGCCGATGGCAAGGTGAGCCCGGAGCGGGCGATCATTTCCCGTCTTGGTGCGGCGTGGAACAGCGATACATTCAAGCCAGTCCATGGCCTGACCGCAGACCTGCTGTGGCGTTTCCTGCAAGGCGTGCTGCGGGTCTTCCACTACGTACCCGGCGATGTTGAATGGGCCTGGGATGGCACGCAACTCTGGCTGCTGCAGTACCGACCGATCAGCGACTATGGCTGGCGCCGCCACCTGACCGCCGCCAATATCGCCGAGATCCTGCCGCCACAACCCAGCGTGTTGGTGGAGTACGCCCAGCGCCGGGCGGCGGTGAGCATTCCGGCGATCATGGCGCGTTGGGATCCGCGGGTTCTGCAAGACAACGAGCCTTTTACGGCGGTGTTTGGTGGCGCTTCGTATATCAACAACGACCTGTTTCTCGCCCGGCTGGCCGACTGGGGCATCAGCGCCAGCAGCTACGCCGGCGAGGTCGGCGGCGCGACTCCGTACCTGCCTTGGCGGCCGCTGCGTCTGCTGCGTTCGCTGCGGTTGTTCCTGCGCATGCAACGCATTGCCCGCGGGCATTTGCTGACGCTGGAAAACGGCTTGCGACGTTTTGACCGAGAGCTGCAGAAACTGACCGCACAAGGCGTAGACGGCCAGCAACTGGCCGACTGGTTTACCCGTTTCTATGTGTTCGTGGTGCAAGGCAACCTGTGCATCGCCAGTGCCTTGGCCAGCGGTGGCGGCGACTGGCTGGGCCGGCCGCCGACCGCCTATGACAATCTTGAACACAGCCCGCATCGGCTGCCCTGGGAAACCGACCCGGCAACGCCACGCCCGGCACCGACCGAGCTGCCGTTGCAGGCCTTCCCACAATGGCCCCTGACGATTCGCCTGGCCCATTCAACCGGTCTGCCAGGCTTGCGCGGTTACTACCTGCAGGTGCGCGAATGGTATCGCGACAACCTGATGCGGATTTTCTTTCGCTTGCATCACGCCATGCCGGCGGTGGACCGGGCGCATTGGTTCGCGCCGCACCCGGACATCCGCAGCCGCGACGGCAGCTTCTGGCAGGACGGTCGTGAAGGCACCGAGCAGGCGAGTGGGTTCTTGATCTACCCAGGGCAGGCCCAAGGTATTTTGGGCCAGGACATCCTGCTGGAAGACACCCTCGACCCCGGCCGCCACGCCCACTATCAAAGCTCCCGTGCCGTGATCGCGCGCATGGGCGGACGCTTGTCCCACGGCTCGACGTTGCTGCGCGAATTGCGCAAACCTTCGGCGGTATTGCCTCAGGTGGATGTGGGGTGGTTGGGGCGTGAGGTGGTGTATTGCGATGGGGTGTTGAGGTTGGTGGAGTAGGCAGCTCGATGTCTGCCAACCACATAACCTGTGGCGAGGGGATTTATCCCCGTTAGGCTGCGTAGCAGCCTCGAAACCTGACGCCTCGGTACTTCAGGGAGATTGAATACATGCTTGGGACTGCTGCGCAGTCCAGCGGGGATAAATCCCCTCGCCACAGAGATTTCCCTCTCTTCACGGTTACTCCCTTGACGCCCCCTACCGCTGTCGTAGACTCCGCCCATCCGTCAGGGAGTAACGGTCATGCGACGTTTAAGTAGTTGGGTTGTGGGATTGACCTTTGTAGCGTGCGGTGTCCAGGCGCAAACGCCTGTAGCAGACGATCCATTGCTTGAGAGTAACGCCACGGCCAGTGCGTCTGGCAACGAGGCTCGAGGGGTGCTTCGGGCGCGGGATCAGGCGGTGCTGGCCAGCGAGTTGGCCGGGCGTATCGTCGAGTTGCCGTTCAGTGAGGGCGAGTCGTTCAAGAAGGGCGACACCCTGGCGCGTTTCGATTGCTCGGCCTATCAGGCCCAGCTCAATGCGGCCCAGGCGGCCAGCCGTGGCGCCAGTGAGGAACTGGCGCATAACCGGCAATTGGCGGAATTGAAATCCGTCGGGCGTTTCGAGGTGTCGCGGGCCGAGGCCCGGCTCAGCGAGACCCAGGCGCAGTCCCAGGTGTACCAGGTCCAGGTCAAGCGCTGCAGCGTGATCGCACCCTTCGATGGTCAGGTGGTGGCACGCAAGGTCCAGCGTTATGAAAGCGTCGCGGCCGGCGCGCCGTTGCTGGATGTGGTCGACAACCGCACACTGGAGATCCATTTGCTGGTGCCTTCACGCTGGATGGACAGGCTCAAGCCCGGTCAGCCCTTCACGTTTATCCCCGATGAAACCGGCAAGCCGTTGCAAGCGACGGTCAAGCGCCTGGGCGCGCGCATCGATGAGGGCAGCCAGACCCTGCTGCTGGTGGCGAACGTGCCGGATGCCCGCGGCCTGCTGTCGGGCATGAGCGGCACGGCGCGTTTCGCGGAGCCCAAGTGAACGCGCCGATATCGGGCAGCGCCGAGCAGGTGTTTGCCCGCTTCCTCGACCTGGAGCGCCATACGCGGGCCGCGCGTACTCCGGCGCAATTGAGCTACAGCCTGGTCAACGACGGCCAGGCCCTGTTCGGGTTTCGCCACGCCGCGTTATTGATCGCCGGCAAGGTCCAGGCGGTGACCGGCGTCAGCACCGTGGAGCCGAATGCGCCGTTCGTGGCGTTTGTCGAGCAGGCCGTGGCGCAGTTGTTCAAACAGGGGGCGCTGAAGCAGGCCCGGGTGATTGCCGCCGATGGGGTAAGCGAATCCGTTCGGGAAGACTGGCGAAGCCTGTCGGCCGGACAAGTGTTCTGGCTGCCGTTGATCGATCATCAGGGCCAGGTGTTCGGCGGTTTGTGGCTGGCCCGCGACCTGCCTTGGACCCCGCCTGAACAAGTGCTGCTGTCGCAACTGGGCGACACCTACAGCCATGCGTGGCTGGCGCTGCAACCGCGCAAGCCGTGGCGCCTGCGCTGGACACGCAAGCGCCAGGTCGCCCTGGTGGCGGTGTTGTTGCTGGGCTTGCTGATCCCTGTGCGCCAGTCCGTGTTGGCCCCGGCCGAAGTGGTGCCGCTGGGCGGGCAGGTGGTGGCGGCGCCGTTGGATGGGGTGATCGCCGAGTTCCTGGTCAAGCCTAACCAGACCGTCAAGAACGGTGACCTGCTGCTGCGTTTCGAAAGCACCAGCCTCAAGGCCCAGGCCGATGTGGCCGAGCGTGCGTTGGGCGTGGCCGAGGCAGAACTCAAGGCCAATTCCCAGCGCTCGTTTGCCGACGCGGAATCGAGTTCGAAGATCGACCTGCTGGCCGCCCGCGTCGAACAGAAACGCGCCGAGCGCAACTACGCGCTTGAACTGCTCAAGCGCAGCGAAGTACGCGCCGAGCGCGACGGCATCGCGGTGTTCGCCGACGCCGAGCGCTGGCTCGGCAAGCCTGTGCTTACTGGCGAGCGGCTGATGGAGATCGCCGATCCGAACCAGGCCGAGTTGCGTATTGAATTGGCGGTGGGCGACGCGATTGCCCTGGAACCCGGTGCGCAAGTGGCGTTGTTTCTCGACAGCGACCCGTTGCAGCGACACCTGGCCTGGCTCGAGCGCTCGGCGTATGAAGCGCAGCCGACCGCCGCCGGGCAACTGGCGTATCGGTTGGATGCGCGTTTCGATGCTCAAGCGCCGCGTATCGGCCTGCGAGGTACGGCGAAGGTCTTCGGCGACCGTGCTCCGCTGGCGTTGTACCTGTTGCGTAGACCACTGGCCGGCCTGCGCCAGAGCGTAGGCCTGTAGCATGGAGCTGCCGAGCCTGCGGCCGGACCTGCAACTGTCCCCGGCGGCGCCGGACCCGGACGGTTCGCCGCAGTGGACCTTGGCCGATCCGGTGCGCGGGCGCTATTTCAAGCTTGGCGCGGCGGCGATGCGCATGTTGCGACACTGGTCCCTGGGTGATCCGGAGCAGGTGCTGCAAGCCGCGAACCGCGAGCCAGGCCTGCCACTCAATGGTGAATCGCTGGAGCAGTTGCTGGGTTTCTTGCGCGGTCATGATCTGATCAGCGCGATGGACCCGCAACAGCGCGACAGCTATCTCTTCAAGACCGCCGCGCAGCGCCAGAGCCTGTGGCAGATCCTGCTGCATCAATACCTGTTTTTTCGCATTCCGCTGTGGCGCCCGGACGCTTTTCTCAATCGTGCCTGGCCCTGGTTGGCGCGGTTCGGCCCCGGGATCCTGCGCTATGGTCTGCCGCTGACCTTGGGTGCCGGCATTTTCCTGGTGTCGCGGGACTGGCAGCGATTCATCGCGACGTTTCCGCACCTGTTCAGCCTGGGCGGTGCGCTGGCGTTCGGGACGGCGTTGCTCTTCGCCAAGCTGTGCCACGAATTCGGCCATGCATTCATGGCCAAGCGTGCGGGCTGTCGTGTGCAAAGCATGGGCGTGGCATTCATGGTGCTGTTGCCGATGTTCTACACCGACGTCAGCGACGCCTGGCGGATCAATGACCGCCGCGCGCGGTTGCTGATCGGTGCCGGCGGGGTCCTGGCCGAGCTGGTGCTGGCGTGCATCGCGTTGCTGGCCTGGTCGCTGCTGCCCGACGGGCCGGCGCGCACCGCGGCGTTCATGCTGGCCAGCGCCACCTGGATCACCACGCTGGTCATCAACCTGAACCCCTTCATGCGCTTCGATGGGTATTTCCTGCTCAGTGATTTCTGGGCGGTGGATAACCTTCAGGGGCGTGCGTTCGCCCTGTGCCGCTGGCGCCTGCGTGAAGCCTTGTTCGGTTATGGCGCGGCGGCGCCGGAACCCTGGTCGCCGAAGATGCGGCGCCGTTTGCTGGTGTGGGGCTATGGCTCCTGGCTGTGGCGGGCGTTGTTGTTTTTCGGGATTGCCCTGGCGGTCTATCACCTGTTCTTCAAGGTGCTGGGCATTTTTCTGATGATGGTGGAATTGGTGTGGTTCATTTTTATGCCCATCGTGAATGAATGGCGGCAATGGTGGAGTCGCCGTGAGCAGGCCCACGGCGTTAGGGTGCTCCTGAGCAGCCTGGTGGTGCTGGCTTTGCTGTTGGTGCTGTTGCTGCCCTGGCGCAGCGCGGTGGAAGTGCCGGCCATGCTCGAGGCCGGGCGTGCCAGTGCCTTGCACGCGCCGGTGGCGGCCCGGGTCAAGCAGGTGAATGTGCGCGACGGCCAGACTGTGGCACAGGGCGATGTGTTGATTGAGCTGGAGTCGCCGGACATGGCGTCGCGCCTGACCATCGTGCGCCGGGAAATCGAGATCCAGCAGTTGCAGATGCGGCGTCAGGCCGGGCGCAGCGAAACCGCTGCCGATGCCGGCATCATCGAACAGCGATTGGCCGAAGCGGTGGCCGAATACCGGGGCCTGGTCGCCCAGCGTGAACGCCTGTTGCTGCGCGCTCCCCATGCCGGCCAAGTGCGCGACTTGTTGCCGCAACTGTCGGTAGGGCGCTGGTTGTCGCCCACGCAGGCGCTGGCGCGGGTGGTGCAGACCGATTCGCGGCTGCGCGGGTACTTGACCGAAGCCGAGCTTTGGCGGGTCGAGCCGGGGGCCACGGGACGGTTCATTGCGGACGATCCGATGCACACCTCCATCGCCGTGCAACTGAATGAAATCGATACCAACGGCGTGGCCTGGGTCGAACAGCAAGCGTTGACGTCTGATCATCACGGACCGATTGCGGTGCGCCGCGACTCGCAGCAACGGGCCGAGCCGGTGCAGGCGCAATACGGCGTGCGCCTGAGTGCGGTGGGCGATACCTCTGCCCCGGTGCAACCGCTGCGTGGGGTGGCGGTGTTGCAGGGCAAGGGCGAGTCGGTGTTGGGAGCGGCCTGGCGTCGGTTGGCGGCGTTGGGTGTCAGGGAAAGCGGGTTCTAAGGGGCGAGCATGGATTCAGTGGCAGCAGAGGGATTGGTGGTGCGTCCATCGCGGGTCAGCGATGGACCGTTCTTGCAGGGCCTGTACCAGGCGGCGCGACCGGACCTGCAGTGGATCGACGGTGAGCACGAGCAAGTGCAACAGGTGCTTGCCCAGCAGTTCCAGGTGCAGGAGCAAGGGTTGGGCGAGAACTTTCCCAATGCCATGCATTACGTCGTGGAAAAACTCGGCACCGCCATCGGCGCCTTGAGCACGGATTTCGGCCCCAATGAAATTCGCGTGCTGTACCTGGCCTTTATCCCCCAGGCGCGTGGGCAAGGTTATGGCCGGACGGTGCTGCAAGGGGTGCAGAAAGCCGCGCAACAGATCCGTTGCCCGGTGGCGACCGTGGTCTGGACCAGCAATCCCCATGCCCGCCGGCACTACCTGGCGCTGGGTTTCGAAGTACAAGAGCGCAGCCCGGCGGCGGAGCGGTTGGTCTGGTATCCGAAAGGCAACTGAGCAAGTCTTGCAGGCACTATAAATTCCTGTGGGAGCGGGTTGTGTGGGAGCAAGGCTTGCCCGCGATGAAAACGCCGCGGTCTTTCGAGGACCGCAGCGCCCGGATCGCAAGCAAGCCTTGCTCCCACACAGCCCGCTCCGACAATAGGTTTGTTTTGAACTCGGGTTTTGTGTGATCAGTTAAACGCGATGTAGAAATACCCCAGCGCTGGATCCCGTCCCATGGGTGGCATCCGTGACACGAATACCCCCTCGATCTTGCCCAGTTCCGGCACTTCCAGCTCGCAGAGGCCGTCCACGAACGCCGTGCTTTCCAGGCTGTTGAGTTCCACACTGAAGGGCATGCGCTCGGTGTTCGGCAGCTTTGCCCGAGGTGTTTCTTCGAGGGTTTCGAAGCGCACCGGCAGGCGACTGCCGTCGGGCAGGGTCAGGCTGCCGGTCTGGCCCAGCAGCGGTTGGAAATGGCGGCTATGAACCTGTTGCAGCATGTCGACACTCCAAAAGGCCGGAGGACCGCAGCCCTCCGGCGATTCATCAGTTACGGGACGGGAAGAGGCCATTCAGCGCAACGCTGAAGTTGATCGCCAGGAACGGGTTCATTATCTCCATTGGCAAACCGTTGCCCGTGGCGGAAATCGTGCCGTTAACGGTGGTGGTCACCCCCTGCAACGGCACCGGCGAGGCGCCTATCTTGTCGGAATAGATCGCCGCCGAGCCCGGCCCGGTGCCTGAGGTGCCAATGAACGAGTTGGTGGTCGTTGGGGTATTCACCGGGTTGCTGGCCGGGTTGGCCAGTTGCAGGGTGGTCGAAGCGCTGATGCCGGCGAGCGTGTGGGTGTGGTTGGGCAGGTTGTTGATCGTTGCTGTGACGTTTTCGGTGCCAGAAACTTCGCCGATGACCCGCGGAGTCAGGCCCAGGCCGTTGCCTTGCCCCAAGGCCAGGCGGCCTTGCAAGTTGGGCAGCATGAAGTTGGTGCTGCCGTTGCCTCCGTAGTACGTGCCGAGCAGGGAGAACAACGCCTGGTATTGGGAGATACCGAGTGTCTGCCCATTGCACAGCGCCCAGCCATTGGGCGCGAAGTTAAAGGCGAATGACTGGATAGTGCCCATAAATACTTCCATAGATTCCTCATCCCTTCAGATTGTTGGTATGGCTACGCCGGCAGGGTCTGGGGGGAGGAGAAGTGCGATCAGCCCTACTCCTTGATCCCTGGCCTGGTCACGCACGGCTGAGCGTAGACCGGGATGTTTGATTCTGCCGAACGAAGCAGGCGGAAAAATGTCGCGACACGGCTTAATCGATTCAGGTTCCCGAGCGTCTCTACCGTCCATCTTCTTTTATGGCTCGGGATGAATCTGATATCAAAGTACTACTAGGCGAAGATTGTTTCCTCGGCTACGCTTCGGCTACAAAGGGACTACAAACAAGGTGAATGGATTGCCGCAGTTTCACTTCATTTCCGGTCTACCGCGCTCAGGCTCGACCCTGCTTTCTGCCATTCTGTTGCAGAACCCGCGCTTTCATGCCGGCATGACCAGTCCCGTCGGTACGCTGTTCAGCAGCGTCCTGCAGCAATGCAGCGCCGGCAGCGAGTTCGGTTCGGTGATCGACACCGACTTGCGCCGCCGCCTGCTGCGCGGTCTTTTCGATTCCTACTACGCCGACAAATCCGACAAGCCGGTCATCTTCGATACGAACCGCCAGTGGTGTGCCCGCTTGCCTGCCCTGCAAGATCTGTTTCCCCAAGCCAAGACCATCGCCTGTGTGCGCAACGTCGCCTGGGTGCTCGACAGCCTGGAGCGGCTCTACCGCGCCAATCCGTTCGAAAACACCAAGCTGTTCAACGACGATGACGAGCGCAACACCGTCTACAGCCGCTGCGAAACCCTGGCCCAGCGCAACCGCCTGGTGGGGTTCGCCTGGACGGCGCTCAAAGAGGCCTATTACGGTGAGAACGCCGAGTCGCTGCTGATCGTTGATTACGATTTGTTGAGCCAGGCCCCGGAGCGGGTGATGCGCCTGGTGTACGAGTTCATCGGCGAACCCTGGTTCGAGCACGATTTCAATCACTTGACCTACGACGCACCGGCCTTCGACCAGGCACTGGGCGTTGCCGGCCTGCACAAGGTCAAGCCCAAGGTCGCGCCGCAAGCCCGGCGGACCTTGCTGCCGCCGGATCTGTTTGAAAAGTATGCCGAGTTGTCGTTCTGGCGCGATGGGTCCGCAAGCGCCGCCAATGTCATTCGTATGAAAACCGACGCCGCGATCAGCTGATTGCGGTTTTTTTCATTTGCGTGTTCAAGAAGTTCGAGTCCAGGTGATCGTCATGTGGTGGAGCAAAGGCAAATCGCGGGTAACCGAGGGCGCACAGGCCCTGGCATCGCCAATGATCATGTCCCTGGAGCCGCGAATGCTATTCGACGGCGCGGTGGCGGCAACCGTGGCCGACGCTGCTCAACCGGATGCGCATCCGACGGCCGAGGCGGCGAAGACGCCCACGGCGGACCAGCCGGCCGACACCCATGCGCCCCAGGGCCAGGTCGATGCCACCGTGGCTGCCGTGCCGGGCAAGTCTGTGGTGTTCGTCGATTCCCGGGTCAAGGATTCCGCCAGCCTGCTCGAAGGCGTGGCGCCCGGTACCCAGGTCGTGCAACTGGATGCCAGCAAGGACGGCCTGCAACAGATCGCCGATTACCTGGACACCCACCAGGGCATCAGCTCGGTGCAGATCATCGCCCACGGTAACGCCGGTGATTTGTGGCTGGGCGACAGCTACCTGTCGGCGGATAACGTCCAGGCCCGCAGCGAAGTGCTCGCGCAGATCGGCCAGGACATGAACGCCGGTGGCGATATCCTGATCTATGGCTGCTACACCGCCGAAGGCGAGCGTGGCTTGAGCCTGGTCGATTCATTGGCGCAGTTGACCGGCCGCGACGTGGCGGCGTCCAACGACCGCACCGGCCTGGGTGGCGACTGGGACCTGGAAATCGCCACCGGCAATATCGAAAGCGCCAACGTGCTGTCGGCCAATGCCATGAGCGAGTACCAGTGGGGCCTGGCCACCTGGACCGCTACCAACAACCTCAATACCGGCGTGGGCTCCCTGCGCGCCGCCCTGGCTTCCGCGCAGAACGGCGATATCGTCACGTTCAACACCAGCATGACCGTCGGGCTGACCTCGGTGCTGGTGGTCAGCAAGAACGTCACCATTGACGGCGATCTCAACAATGACAACGTGGCCGACGTGACCCTGGACGGGCAATACCGCACCCAGATCATCAACGTCACGTCTGGCACCACCGCCACCCTCGATGGCCTGGTCATTACCCGGGGCATGGTGGCAGGCAACGGTGGTAACGGCGGCGACGATGCCCTGGTGTCCCAGGGCGGCGGCATCTACAACGCCGGCACCTTGACCCTGCGCAACGTCACGGTCACCGCGAACGCCGCTTCAGGCGGTGGTGGCGGCGGCGGTGTGACGCCCCAGTACGCCGGTGGCGGCGGTGGTGGCGGTGGCGCGATCACCGGCGGTACCGGCGGCAAGGGTGGCGACACGCTCAACTCCACGGGCTCCAACGGCACGGCCGGACAGGGCGGCGCCGGTGGCGGATTCTTCAACATTGGCGGGCGTGGCGGTTCCACCACGGGTGGCGCGGGCGGTGCGGCGTATCCGGGCTACAGCACCGGCTCGGCTGGTGGCACGGCTTCCAGCGGTGGCTTGTCCATCGGCGGTGGCGGCGGCGGCGACGGGTATGACAACTTCGGCGGCGACGGCGGCGGTGCGGTGGGGGGCATCTACAACGATACCGGTGCAACCCTGCGGATCATCGGCAACTCGACCATTTCCAACAACGTCGGCGCCGGCGGTGGCGGTGGTG
>NZ_JAHBCZ010000057.1:0-27367 GCF_019956035.1 Pseudomonas sp. A-RE-22 | reverse complement strand
TGCGCTTCCGATCTCTCGTTAGCGGGAGGCGAATTCTACAGCGTTACTCGCTGCTGTCAACACCTCTTTTTCACCGCTTTCGACCGAGAAGATCGAACCGCTGATAGAGCCAAACAACACCGCTCTACCTGCTCCTTCCGTGCTTCGATGAACTGAAGCCCAACACCTTCGAAACTTACTTAACTCATTGAATCTCAAGGAGTTTTCCGTTTCGACTGCGCCGGAAGTGGGGCGAATTATAGACTTCCAGAATCTGCCGTCAACACCTATTTTCAGCTTTATTCGGATTTCAGCGTAATACGCGCGAAAGCCTTCTTGCCGGCCTGGCATACATGAGTAGAGCCCAGCTCATATATATAGGTGCGATCCACAACCTCACCATCTATACGCACACCACCCGAACCCAGGAGGTCTCGCGCCACCGCCGAGTTCTTGACCAGGCCAGCCTTATTAAGGACTGCCGCAATCGGCATATTCTCGACAGCAGTCAGCTCGATCTCCGGCAGGTCGTCCGGCAGCTCACCATCCTTCATACGATTGCCCGCAGCACGATGAGCATTGGCCGCAGCCTCCTCACCATGGAAACGAGCAACAATTTCTTCGGCCAACTTGATCTTGATGTCGCGCGGATTGGCCCCTGCCTCGACATCGGCACGGAACGCATTGATCTCATCCATGGAGCGGAAGCTCAACAGCTCGAAGTAACGCCACATCAGCACATCAGGAATGGAGACCAGTTTGCTGTACATGACGCCTGGCGCTTCCTGGATACCTACGTAGTTGCCCAGCGATTTGGACATCTTCTTCACGCCATCCAGACCTTCGAGCAATGGCATGGTCAGAATGCACTGCGCCTCCTGGCCATAACCACGCTGCAACTCACGCCCCATCAGCAGGTTGAACTTCTGGTCAGTACCGCCGAGCTCAACGTCCGCGCGCAACGCCACCGAGTCATAGCCCTGTACAAGCGGGTAGAGGAACTCATGAATGGCAATTGGCTGATTGGACTTATAGCGCTTGTCGAAATCATCGCGCTCGAGCATACGAGCCACGGTGTATTGAGACGTCAGGCGAATGAAATCCGCCGGCCCCATCTGGTCCATCCAAGTGGAGTTGAAAGCCACTTCGGTCTTGGCCGGATCAAGAATCTTGAAAACCTGAGTCTTGTAGGTCTCGGCGTTATCGAGAACCTGCTCACGAGTCAGCGGTGGGCGCGTAGCACTCTTGCCGCTCGGATCACCGATCATCCCGGTGAAGTCACCTATAAGGAAGATGACCTGATGCCCCAGATCCTGGAACTGGCGCAGCTTATTAATAAGCACGGTATGACCCAGGTGCAGATCAGGCGCCGTCGGATCGAAACCAGCCTTGATACGCAGCGGCTGCCCGCGCTTGAGCTTTTCGATCAGCTCGGACTCGACCAACAGTTCTTCCGCACCACGTTTGATCAGCGCTAGCTGCTCTTCAACCGACTTCATAACAGACCCGTAAGGCTCAGATTCAAAGGGCCCCAACCATACAAGATCGCGCACCAAATACAAGGTTTGCCCGGCGCACGGACGCCAATCCACAGAACAGAGCGTCCGCGGGCTTGCTTCGCAGGGGTTTTGGTTATATTTTATACAGTTATTTCATCTTCATCATGTCATTCATCTTTTCCAATTCATCTTTTCAAAAGTCAAAATTACCTATGACCACAGAACCGTCTAAAGCGCCACCGCTTTACCCAAAGACCCACCTGCTTGCCGCAAGTGGCATCGCCGCCCTCCTTAGCCTGGCGCTCCTGGTGTTTCCCTCCAGCGATGTTGAAGCCAAAAAGACGACTCTGAGTCTTGAACTGGAAAGTCCTGCTGAACAACTGACACAAGAACAAGACGCCGCCGAAGCCGTTCAAGCCACAAACGAACCGGCCGCCTCTCCTTTTGCGCAGATTGAAAACAGCCCGCAAGACACCACAGAGACCGCAGCTCAGGCAGAAGCGCCTGTTGCAGAAGAAAAGAAAGGACCAGACCATCGCGAAGTGATTGTGGCCAAGGGCGACACACTTTCCACTCTCTTCGAAAAGGTTGGCCTGCCCTCGACTTCGGTCCATGAAATCCTGGCCAGCGACAAGCAAGCCAAGCAGTTCACTCAACTGCAGCGCGGCCAGAAACTCGAATTCGAACTCAATCCAGACGGACAGCTGACCAACCTGCACACCAAGCTGAGCGACCTGGAAAGCATCACCCTGACCAAAAACGACAAGGGTTATGTATTTAACCGCGTCACCGCCAAGCCTACCGTTCGCTCGGCCTACGTTCATGGCGTCATCAACAGCTCATTGTCCCAGTCGGCTGCTCGTGCCGGCCTTTCCCATAGCCTGACCATGGACATGGCCAGTGTATTTGGCTACGACATCGACTTCGCTCAGGACATTCGCCAGGGCGACGAATTCGACATCATCTATGAGCAGAAAGTGGTCAATGGCAAGAGCGTCGGCAACGGTCCGATTCTTTCCGCGCGCTTCACCAACCGCGGCAAGACGTACACCGCAGTGCGCTATACCAACAAGCAAGGCAACAGCAGCTACTACACCGCCGATGGCAACAGCATGCGCAAGGCCTTCATCCGTACACCGGTTGATTTCGCCCGTATCAGCTCGAAGTTCTCCGCCGGTCGCAAGCATCCAATCCTGAACAAGATCCGCGCCCATAAAGGTGTCGACTACGCCGCCCCCCGTGGTACGCCAATCAAGGCCGCCGGCGACGGCAAGGTATTGCTGGCCGGACGTCGTGGCGGTTATGGCAACACCGTGATCATCCAGCACGGCAATACCTATCGCACGCTGTACGGCCACATGCAGGGCTTCGCCAAAGGCGTGAAGACGGGTGGTACCGTCAAGCAAGGCCAGGTTATTGGATACATCGGCACTACCGGCCTGTCCACTGGCCCGCACTTGCATTATGAATTCCAGGTCAATGGCGTCCACGTCGACCCGCTAGGCCAGAAACTGCCGATGGCCGATCCGATCGCCAAGGCCGAGCGCGCGCGCTTCCTGGCTCAAAGCCAACCCTTGATGGCTCGCATGGATCAAGAGAAAGCCACCATGCTGGCCTCGAGCAAGCGCTAAGCATGGCGCTCTATATCGGTGTGATGTCCGGGACCAGCCTGGATGGCTTGGATATCGCACTGATCGAACTGACCCCGGCGATCAAACTGATCGCCACGCACTACATTCCTATGCCCGCCGCCCTGCGCACCGAATTGCTCGGATTGTGCAGCAGTGGGCCCGATGAGATCGCCCGCTCCGCCATTGCCCAGCAAAGCTGGGTGAAGCTGGCTGCACAGGGTATCCATACCCTGCTCAACGAACAGAAACTCAAGCCTGAAGACATCACGGCGGTCGGCAGCCACGGCCAGACCATCCGCCATGAACCAGCCCGCGGGTTTACCGTACAGGTTGGCAACCCGGCCTTGTTGAGCGAGTTGACCGGTATCGCCGTCGTCAGCGATTTCCGCAGCCGCGACGTCGCCGCCGGTGGACAAGGCGCCCCGCTGGTTCCGGCGTTTCACGAAGCATTGTTCGAAGAGCGAGTCGGCAATCGTGCCGTGCTGAATGTCGGCGGTTTCAGCAATCTCAGCCTGATAGAGCCCGCAAAACCAGTAGCCGGTTTCGACTGTGGCCCGGGCAACGTATTGCTCGATGCCTGGATACACCAACAACGAGGCGACCATTTCGATCGCGACGGTCAATGGGCTGCCAGCGGGAAAGTCGAGCCTGTCTTGCTCAAGGCACTGCTCAGCGATCCCTTCTTTGTCACCAAGGGTCCAAAAAGTACCGGGCGCGAAGTATTCAACCTGCCTTGGCTGACACAGCATTTGTCGCAGTTGCCAGCCTTCGCCCCGGAAGACGTGCAGGCAACGTTGCTCGAACTGACAGCCCTGACTATCGTCGAATCCCTCCAACATGCCCAGTCCAATACTCAAGAGTTGCTGGTCTGTGGCGGCGGCGCGCACAACCAGGCGCTCATGCAGCGCCTGGCTGACTTGCTGCCGAATGCCAAAGTCAGCAGTACGGCGGTGTACGGCGTAGACCCGGATTGGGTTGAAGCCATGGCTTTCGCCTGGCTTGCCCATTGTTGTCTTGAAGGTATTCCAGGCAACCGCCCAAGTGTCACCGGCGCACGCGGGCTGCGCATACTCGGCGCCATCTACCCGGCCTGAATCCAATAATTACGGACAAAAAAAGCCGCAGGCCCCTAAGGCACTGCGGCTTTTTTATTGAAGCACTCAGATCGAGAACGAAGAACCACACCCACAGGTCGTGGTCGCGTTTGGGTTCTTGATCACGAACCGCGAGCCTTCCAGGCCTTCCTGATAATCCACCTCGGCACCTGCCAGGTACTGGAAGCTCATTGGATCGACCACCAGGCTGACCCCTTCACGCTCGACGATGGTGTCATCTTCGGCCACTTCTTCATCAAAAGTGAAACCGTACTGAAAACCGGAACAACCGCCGCCCGTTACAAACACGCGCAGCTTCAAACGATCATTGCCCTCTTCATCGACCAGGCTCTTCACCTTGTGCGCGGCACCGTGGGTGAATTGCAAAGCCGTGGGGGTGAAGGTTTCGACGCTCATGCTGAATATCTCCCGGCGCTTACGCCGCCATAATGCGTGATGGCGGGCATTATCCGCTTCTCCTAGAAAATCGGTCAACTATTTAGAAGAGCAGCGGCGACTACAAGCCTCAAGCTTGTAGCTGCCAACTTGAAACGAGTGACTGCCGTTACGGCAACATCCCTGCATGGGACAGCCCCAGGCGCTCATCCAGCCCGAACAGGATGTTCAGGTTCTGCACGGCCTGGCCGGACGCGCCCTTGACCAGGTTATCGATGACCGACAACACCACCACCAGATCACCGTCCTGCGGACGATGCACGGCGATTCGGCAAACGTTCGCACCGCGCACGCTGCGGGTTTCCGGATGGCTGCCGGCCGGCATTACGTCGACGAACGGTTCGTTGGCGTAGCGCTTTTCAAACAACGCCTGCAGGTCCACCGAACGATCGACGACGGTTGCATACAGAGTGGAGTGGATGCCACGAATCATCGGCGTCAGGTGCGGCACGAAGGTCAGGCCGACCTCCTTGCCCGCGGCCCGGCGCAATCCCTGGCGAATTTCCGGCAGATGACGATGCCCCTTGACCGCGTACGCCTTCATGCTTTCCGACGTCTCGGAGTAAAGCGAACCGACACTGGCGCCACGCCCGGCACCACTGACACCGGACTTGCAGTCGGCAATCAGACGCGAAGCGTCGGCAAGACCGGCCTCGAGCAGCGGCAGGAACCCGAGCTGAGTTGCCGTCGGATAGCAACCCGGTACTGCGATCAGTCGCGCCTGCTTGATTTTCTCGCGATTGACTTCCGGCAAGCCGTAGACCGCCTCGTCGAGCAGATCCGGCGCGCCGTGGGGCTGACCGTACCACTTGGCCCATTCATCGGCGTCCTGCAGACGGAAGTCCGCCGACAGGTCGATGACCTTGGTCCCGGCGGCCAGCAGTTCACCCGCCAGGGCGTGGGCGACACCGTGGGGCGTGGCGAAGAACACCACATCGCAGGCGCCAAGGGTCTTGATGTCCGGAACGCTGAACGCCAGGCCGTCGTAATGGCCGCGCAGGTTCGGGTACATGTCGGCGACGGCCAGGCCGGCCTCGGATCGGGAAGTGATGACCACCACCTCAGCTTGCGGATGCTGTGCCAATAGACGCAGCAGTTCGACACCGGTGTACCCCGTGCCGCCGACGATACCGACCTTGACCATAAACCTGCCCTCAACGAACCCACTGGAAAGCCGTCGATGATAGGGGCCGCAGGGCCCGGCGACAACCGCCAAGGTGACGTGCGGACGCTCTAACCTCTACTATCGGGCTACCGTGAATCCTGGGAATAACTAAAAATGCTCTATCTGTGGCTCAAAGCACTTCACATCGTCAGCATGGTCTGCTGGTTCGCCGGCCTGTTCTACCTGCCTCGCCTGTTTGTCTATCACGCCCAAAGCGAGGACAGCGTCAGCAAAGAACGTTTCAGCATCATGGAGCGCAAGTTGTACCGCGGCATCATGGGCCCGGCGATGATTGCCACCCTGGTGTTCGGCATCTGGCTACTCAGCCTCAACGCCGGCGCCTATTTCACTCAAGGTGGCTGGATGCACGCCAAGCTGACCCTGGTCGTGCTGCTGATCGGCTACCACCATATGTGCGGCGCCCAAGTGAAGCGCTTCGCCCGTGGCGAAAACACCCGCAGCCATGTCTTTTATCGCTGGTTCAATGAAGTGCCGGTTCTGATATTGCTGGCTATCGTAATTCTGGTCGTCGTCCGACCGTTCTAATTTCCAATGCAGCATCCATTATCCGGGGTACTTGCGATGTCGTTGCCCGCTCTGCTTGAACAACGCTTGCGCCTGCCCGTCGTGGCAGCGCCAATGTTCCTGATTTCCAGTCCGCAACTGGTGCTGGCCTGCTGCCGCAACGGCATCGTTGGCAGTTTTCCGGCGTTGAACCAGCGCGAGAGCAGTGGCTTCAAGGCCTGGCTCGAGGAAATCGAAGCAGGCCTGGCGACCCTGGAGAATCCGGCACCCTACGCTGTGAACCTGATCGTCCATCACAGCAACCCGCGGCTTCAGGCCGACTTGACCATCTGCATCGAACACAAGGTGCCGATCGTCATCACCAGCCTGGGCGCGGTGAAGGAGTTGGTGGATGCCGTCCATGCTTATGGCGGACTGGTGTTCCATGACGTGACGACCCGGCGTCATGCCGAGAAAGCCGCCGAAGCCGGTGTCGATGGCTTGATCGCCGTTGCCGCCGGAGCAGGCGGGCACGCCGGAACGTGGAGCCCGTTTTCACTGGTCGCCGAGATCCGGCAGTTTTTCGACAAAACCGTGCTGCTTGCAGGATGCCTGAACCACGGTCATCAGATTCTGGCCGCACAATTGCTCGGCGCCGATCTGGCCTACTTCGGTACGCGCTTTATCGCTACGAGCGAAAGCCACGCCCCTGACGCTTATAAAGAGATGTTGCTCACATCCAGAGCCGCAGACATCGTGCATACTCCCGCTGTATCCGGAGTGCCGGCCAGCTTCATACGTCAGAGCCTGGAGAATGCCGGTTTCGATCTGACCGCCCTGCAGAACAAGGGCGAGGTGGATTTTGGCTCGAAACTCAAACCGCTGAACGATGAAGCCAAGGCCTGGAAAACCGTATGGTCCGCGGGCCAGGGCGTGGGTGAAATCGATGATTTGCCCAGCGTCGATCAGTTGGTGGCACGCCTGGATAAAGAATACCGTCAGGCACATGCCCGGGCGGCGCAGCTTGGCGGGCAATGGCCTCGCTGAAGCGACCCTAAAAAAACAGTTACTTAACTTTCAGAGACAAGGATGCCGGGCATGAGCGAAACCCGTTTCAACATCGTATTCGACGGAGGCCTGATGCCGGGCGTCGATACCACCACCGCCAAACTCAACCTCGCCGAACTGTTCAAAAGCGACATCAGCGCCATTGAACGGCTGTTCACCGGTCGCAAGGTTGCCCTTAAGAGCAACCTGTCCCAGAGCGAAGCCCAGCAGTACCTGGAAGCGCTCAACAAGAGCGGAATCGACGCCCGAATCGAAGCCGAACCCGCCGCCCTCCAACTGAGCCTTGGCGAAGTACAGGAGTCGCCGCAACAGCCGGGTGGACGCCATCCAGAGCCGATCGTCGACCCCGTCTCGCCGTACGCGCCTCCCCGCGCCGAAGTGGGTGAAGCGCTCGCCGAGTACAGCACGCTAAAACCCTTCAGCTTCGATGGGCGTATCGGGCGTTTGCGCTACCTGGCCTGGACCATGGTGTTGACCCTGGCCATGCTGCCCTTGGTCGGCCTGGGCTTCTGGTTGGCCACGGCCTGGCTGCTGGCTTCCGACTCGATAGCTGCACTGATTGTCGGCGGCCTGCTCGGCGCAGCCGTTGTACTTGCCTTTGCCTTCGTAAGCATCCAGTTCAACGTCCAGCGCCTGCATGACCTCGGCTGGTCGGGGTGGTTGTGGCTGGTCAACCTCGTTCCATTCGTGGGCAGCATCTTCCCGTTCATCCTGATCATTGCCCCGGGCAATACCGGTGCAAACCAGTATGGCCCGCCGCCACCGCGCAATACCACGGCAGTCAAACTGCTGGCGTCGCTTTGGCTTGTGATGATCGTCCTGATTTTCCTGGCTACCTTTGCCGGCATCTTCGGAGCCCTCCAGGAGGACTATGACAGCAGCAGCCTGAGCAGCTATGAAAGCAGCGAGTCCAGCAACGAAACCGCCGAAGAACCCGCTGTCGAGGCAGCCGAGCCCGCCTCGCCTTCTGTAGACTATGAGGAAGAAGAGGAACAATAAGCGCGCTTCATGCCGGTGACAGCCCAGTCAACTGGCGGCGGGCTGTTGCGATGGAGAACTGCATGACCCGTTACGCACTGATCACTGGCGCTTCCAGCGGCATTGGCCTGGCCATGGCCGAAGCGCTGGCCCGGCGCGGCCGCAACCTGATACTGGTGGCTCGACAGCGTGATCGGCTGGAAAGCATTGCAATCGAACTGACTCAGCGGTTTGGCGTGGAGGTGTTGTTCCGGGCCTGCGACCTGGGAGAACCGCTGAGGCTTTCCGGCTTTCTCCTGGAACTGGAGGAAGGTGAGCGGCAGATCGACCTGTTGGTCAATTGTGCAGGCATCGGCACCAGCGGGCCGTTCCTGGGCCAGGACTGGATGACCGAGCAGGACCTGATCGAAGTCAACATCCTCGCCCTGACACGGCTTTGTCATGCCATCGGCAACAGCATGGCACTGCTTGGCGGCGGCCAGATCCTCAACGTCGCCTCGATTGCCGCGTTCCAGCCCGGCCCCTGGATGAGTACCTATTACGCCAGCAAGGCCTATGTGCTGCACTTCTCCGAAGCCCTGCGGGTTGAGCTGAAGAAATGCGCGATCAAGGTCTCGGTGCTTTGCCCTGGCCCAACCCGGACCGGCTTCTTTTCCAGAGCGCAGATGGACGAACAGAAGCTCATCGACAGCAAGTTGCTGATGAGCCCGGAAGAGGTGGCCCTGTACGCCGTGCGCGCGCTGGACCGCAACCGCGCCATCATCATTCCCGGACGCCGCAACCGCTGGCTGGCCGCGCTGCCGCGACTGGGGTCGCGATGGCTGGTCCGAACCATCGCCGGCATGATCAACAAGGCTTATTGCCCGCGCTGATCCCTTCAAGTTGAACAACCAGGCACCTCAACCGGAGCCTTCAAGACACCCGACCTCGACGAACCCAACGGAGAAAACAGCTGTGGATACTCTGTTCACCAAGATCATCAACCGGGAAATCCCGGCGAAGATCATTTACGAGGATGACCAGGTATTGGCCTTCCACGACATCGCCCCACAGGCGCCTGTACATTTTTTGGTCATACCGAAAAAACCGATCCGCACCCTCAATGACCTGGCCGAAGAAGACAAAGGCCTGGCTGGACACATTTTGTTCACTGCTCAGCGCCTGGCGCTTGAATTGGGCTGTGAAGAAGGTTTTCGCGTGGTGATGAATTGCAATGAACTGGGTGGGCAAACGGTCTATCACATTCATATGCATGTGCTGGGGCAGCGCCAGATGAACTGGCCGCCGGGCTGATACCCCTGACCCAACGCAAATCTTCGGCGGTCGATTGGGTTAAACTGGCCGCTGTGATTTTTCCCGGAGGTAAGCATGACTACCCAACGTCACTACTCGCCGATTGATCGTCTGTTGCTGCAAGCTGATACCGCGATGCGCACGCTGCTGCCTTTCAGTGGCCAGCCATACCGCCCATCACCGGCTATCGTGCAACCAGACGCGCAACTGAGTGACGAGCAAACCCGCCACGTCGCCGGACTGATGCGCATCAACCACACCGGCGAAGTTTGTGCCCAGGCGCTGTATCAGGGCCAGGCGCTGACAGCGAAGCTACCGCAAGTGCGTGAGGCAATGGAGCATGCCGCCGAGGAAGAAATCGACCATCTGGTCTGGTGTGAACAACGGATTCGCCAGCTGGGCAGCCATACCAGCGTCCTGAACCCGCTGTTCTATGGGATGTCATTCGGAATAGGCGCCGTTGCCGGGCTGATCAGCGACAAAGTCAGCCTCGGTTTCGTTGCGGCGACCGAACATCAAGTGTGCAAGCATTTGAATGAACATCTCGACCAGCTGCCAGCCGAAGATGAAAAATCCCGGGCAATCCTTGAGCAGATGCGCGTGGATGAGGAACACCACGCCGAGAGTGCGCTTGAGGCCGGTGGCTTCCGTTTTCCGGCCCCGGTCAAGTTCGGCATGAGCCTGCTGGCCAAGGTCATGACCAAGAGCACTTATCGGATTTGACGGCAATTGGGAACTGACTAGCTCATTCCCACGGAAATTAAAAAGGCGACGTCCCCAAGGGAAGTCGCCTTTTTCTGTCCGAAAACTTCAATACGGCCAGTCGGCTATCGACTCAACCCAACTCGATGATTTCATAATCGTGGGTGATTTCGACCCCGGCGGCGCCAAGCATGATCGAAGCCGAGCAGTATTTCTCGGCGGACAGTTCAATCGCGCGCTTGACCTGAGCTTCCTTCAGGGCTCGCCCCTTCACCACGAAGTGCATGTGGATCTTGGTAAACACTTTGGGATCTTCAGTGGCGCGTTCTGCCTCCAGGAAAGCTTCGCAGCTTTCGACGGCCTGGCGGGACTTTTTAAGAATGCTGACCACGTCAAAGTTGCTGCAACCGCCCACGCCCAGCAGGAGCATTTCCATCGGCCGAACACCGAGGTTCCGCCCACCGGCCTCTGGCGGGCCGTCCATGACGACCACATGACCACTGCCTGACTCACCGAGGAACATGGCTTCGCCAGCCCATTGGATGCGTGCCTTCATCGCCAAGACTCCACTGTTAAAAAAGGGTCGCCAGCTTAGCACAGCGCTCCGGCATGACTGCTCTGCGTCTTAGGAGACCTGACCTGCCAGCATGTAGGTAAATTCTCAAATCAATTGAGGACGCCTCTGTTAAGCTGGCCATACGCCAACTCGCTGGCGCATGGCCAGCTTTTAGCGATAGCCATTCGCGTCTATAAAAAAATCAAACCATCACACTGCGCAGTCTTTCGGGATACAACCATGGTTGCCATTACTCCCACGTTCAAGATCAAGAATCTCGACAAACTCTTGATGCATTGCCAGCGCCGCCGCTATCCAGCCAAACACAACATCATTTGTGCGGGAGATCGTTCCGAGACGCTGTTTTTCATCATCAAGGGCTCGGTCACTATCCTGATTGAGGATGACGACGGCCGGGAAATGATCATCGCCTACCTCAATTCCGGAGATTTTTTTGGTGAGCTGGGGTTGTTCGAGCAGGCGGGCAAGGAGCAGGAGCGCAGTGCCTGGGTACGGACCAAGATTGAATGTGAAGTTGCGGAAATCAGCTACGCCAAATTCCGAGAACTGTCCTTGCAAGACCCGGACATTCTTTACGTCCTGAGCGGACAAATCGCACAACGCCTGCGCAATACCACCCGCAAGGTCGGCGATCTCGCATTTTTCGACGTCACCGGACGTGTCGCACGTTGCCTGCTGGAACTGTGCAAGCAGCCCGATGCCATGACCCACCCGGACGGCATGCAGATCAAGGTGACCCGCCAAGAGATTGGGCGGATTGTCGGTTGTTCGCGTGAAATGGTCGGTCGCGTTCTCAAGGATCTGGAAGAGCGCAACCTGGTCAACGTCAAAGGCAAGACCATGGTGGTGTTCGGAACGCGTTAAGGGCCCAGCAGATTGGTCAGCAGCTTCCGGTACAAAACGTCGAGCCGCTCCAGCGCGTGAGGCGCCGGGAATTTTTCATGCAGGGCAATATGGCTCTCGGCCCGCACTCGCTGCTCCAAGCCACAGGCCTCATTGAAGCGATTGACTGCCGCGACCATGGACTCGCGCTCGTTCTCCAGCAAAAGCGCGCCATGAACCAGCCCCACCGGACGTTGACCACCCTTGCTCTGGCGCCAGCGCTGAGCGGTGCCCACCATTTTCCGGCCGTCGAGATTGACGTTGAAGCGCCCGTCACAAAAAGCCCCTTCCACCTCTCCCAGCGAAGCCACCCCGCCCAACTCGTCCAACAGCTGACAAATGGGATCGCACAACCGGCGATACCCGGTTTCGATACGTCCGTGGTCACCTTCGCAGCGTGGTGGTGCGTAGACCAGGGCGATATTGACGGTAGCGGCCGACTGCGGCACCGGTTCGCCACCCGTTTCACGCAACAAGACAGGCCAGCCATGAGCAGCCGATACTTCACAGGCGTGTTCAAACCCCTGCAGGCGACTCAAGCGACGCGGCATCACCAGCGCACGATCGTTGGGCTGCCAGAGCAGCAGGCCGAACTCGGCGTCGCCCGCGCAGATGCTGGCCAACAGATCCTGTTCGGCTTGCAGGCCAGCTTCGACGGTGAGGGAAATCACAGGCGGCATGGATCAGTCCAGCGTCGAGCCGCTCACCGGCAGGCCTCGTTCAGGAAAGAACAGTCGCTGCAATTCCGTACCCGGGTTCTCGGCGCGCATGAACGCTTCGCCCACCAGGAATGAGTACACATCGCTGACTTCCATCAGCTCGACATCGGCCCGGTTGAGGATGCCGCTTTCGGTGATGACCAGGCGATCGCGCGGAATGCGCGGCAACAGGTCCAGGGTGGTTTCCAGGCTCACTTCGAAAGTGTGCAGGTTGCGATTGTTCACGCCGACCAGTTTGGTATCGAGGGTTTTCAGGGCTCGCTCCAACTCGACACCGTCGTGGACTTCCACCAGGACATCCAGCCCGACGCTTTTGGCAACGGCCGCCAGTTCGGCCATTTTCACGTCGTCCAAGGCGGAAACGATCAACAGTACGCAGTCGGCGCCCAGCGCACGCGCTTCGATGATCTGGTACGGGTCGATCATGAAGTCCTTGCGGATCACCGGCAACTTGCATGCCGCCCGCGCCTGCTTCAGGTAGTCGTCGGCCCCTTGAAAAAAGTCGACGTCGGTCAGCACCGAGAGGCAGGTCGCACCACCCTTCTCGTAGCTTCGCGCGATCTCGGCCGGGACGAAGTGCTCACGAATCACGCCCTTGCTGGGGGACGCCTTCTTTATTTCGGCAATCACCGCCGGCTGTTTTTTCTTGGCCTGATCGATCAGAGCCTGGGCAAAGCCGCGCGGCGCATCCGCTGAACGCGCCAGGTTTTCCAGCTCGGCCAGACTGACCCGAGCGCTGCGCTCAGCCACTTCCTGGGCCTTGCGAGCCAGAATTTTTTCCAGAACCGTTGGCACGCTCATCCTTCGTTCTCCACTTTGAATACGGCGGTAAATGCACCCAACTCTTCGAGCTTTTCCCTGGCCAGGCCAGTGTGCAGCGCATCATGGGCCAGTTCCACGCCTTGCTTTAGGCTGCTGGCGTGGTCAGCGGCGTACAACGCGGCACCGGCATTGAGCACGATCATCTCAGCAGCTTTCTGGCCATTCTCGGTCTTGCGACGACCCAGGGCATCACGAATCAGCTCCAGCGATTGGGCCGGGCTGTCGACTGCCAGCCCGTGCAGGCTCTGGCTTTTCATGCCGAGGTCTTCAGGTTCGACCCAATACTCGCTGATCTGATCATTTTTTAGTTCGGCCACGAATGTAGGCGCCGCCAGGCTGAACTCATCCAGCCCATCCTTCGAATGGACCACCAGTACGTGCTTGCTGCCCAGGCGTTGCAAGACTTCAGCCAATGGCCGGCACAATGCCTGGCTGAACACACCGACTACCTGATGCTTCACGCCGGCCGGATTCGTAAGCGGGCCGAGCATGTTGAACAGCGTACGCAGCCCCAGCTCGCGGCGCGGCGCGGCAGCGTGTTTCATGGCGCTATGGTGGGTCTGGGCAAACATGAAACCGATGCCGACGTTATCGATGCAGCGTGCCACCTGGATCGGCGTCAGGTTCAGGTAAATGCCGGCCGCCTCCAGCAGATCGGCACTGCCGCTCTTGCCGGAAACTGCCCGATTGCCGTGTTTGGCAACGGTGCAACCGGCCGCCGCGACGACAAACGACGAGGCCGTGGAAACGTTAAAGATATTGGCGCCGTCACCGCCGGTACCGACCACATCCACCACACCGTCCAGCGTCTTGAGTTCGACCTTGTCCGCCAGCTCACGCATCGCCGAAACCGCACCCACGATTTCATCGATGCTCTCACTCTTCATGCGCATGGCCATCATGAACGCGCCGATCTGCGCATCCGAGCATTGGCCGGTCATGATTTCGCGCATCACGTCGCGCATCTCGTCGGTGCTCAGGTCGAGATGGCCGACGATACGGCTCAGGGCTGTCTTGATATCCATGAAAAGTCCTTAGCGCGTGCCGCCGGTTTGTTTGAGAAAGTTGGCGAACAGTTCGTGGCCCTGTTCGGTGAGAATAGACTCGGGATGAAATTGCACACCCTCGATATTCAGCGTCTTGTGGCGCAGCCCCATGATTTCATCGACCGAGCCATCCTCAAGCTGGGTCCAGGCCGTCAACTCCAGGCAGTCGGGCAGAGTTTCGCGCTTGACCACCAGGGAATGGTAGCGGGTTACGGTGAGCGGATGATTCAGCCCCTCGAACACGCCCTTGTCCTCGTGGAATACCGGGCTAGTCTTACCGTGCATGACCTGTCGGGCGCGCACCACGTCACCGCCGAACGCTTGGCCAATCGACTGATGCCCCAGGCAGACACCGAGGATCGGCAGCTTGCCGGCGAAATATTTGATGGCTTCGATGGAGATGCCTGCTTCGGTCGGCGTGCAAGGGCCGGGCGAAACCACGATGCGCTCAGGCTTGAGGGCTTCGATTTCGGCGATGGTCAATTCGTCGTTGCGCACGACCTTGACTTCGGAGCCCAGCTCGCCGAGGTACTGCACAACGTTGTAGGTAAAAGAGTCGTAGTTATCGATCATCAGCAACATGGCGTAAGCAACCTATTGAATTCACTGACTTTAAATACAGCCTTCAGAGAGTGACCCGCACGCTGCTGCGCTTGGCGAGGCAAGTGATGCCCCTGCGAAGCGGCTCTACAAGCGGGTAAAGAAGGCAAATCGGTACAGGTCCGGCAAGGCCGGCGGAGAATGTTCAGGCGCGCCAACGCCAGCGGGCGTGAGCCTTGATCATTTGATCCAGAAGTTTGCTGACAATCGACACAGGGAAAGTCTCGTTCATACGTCCCGGCACAGTAGCTTAGCTGGGCGGAGCACGCAATATGACCGATCCCGAAGGGCTTTGAAACAATCGCGACGTTCCGGATAGATGGCAAAACGCCGGAAGTTTTTGGTACTGTCGTTTCGTTTTCTAACAACAATAAGATAAAAACGGACTTTCCCATGACAAAGAAGACGTTGTTCGTACCGATTGCTGGTTGCCTGCTTGCGCTCGCCTGCGCCCAAGCGAACGCCGGCCCCAACCCTTATTCCAAGTTCATCGTGTTCGGTGACAGCCTCAACGACGCTGGCCAGTTCGCCGACCCGAATGGTCCGCCCGGCTCGACCGAGCGCTATACCAACCGAACCGGTCCGATCTACACCGACGGCAGCGGCGAAGCCTACTCCGCCAACTCAACCCAACTGCTCGGTGGGCGCCTGGGTTATTCCGCTGACGAGACCGCCGCTTCCACTTCGGCGGTCCGCGCCAGCGAGGGGCTGGCAGACGGCAACAACTGGGCGGTGGGCGGTTATCGTACCGACCAGATCCTCGAGTCGATTACCGGCGTGTCCGACACCGGCGAGCGCAGCCGTCCCGGCTATCTGCAGTCCAATGGCCTGCGCGCCGATCCAAATGCGCTGTATTACCTTTCCGGTGGTGGTAACGACTTCCTACAAGGTCGGGTGCTGACCCCCGAGCAAGCGAACGCCGCCGCAGACCGCCTGGCCGACAGCGTCCAGGTGCTGCAAACGGCCGGTGCCCGCTATGTGATGGTCTGGTTGTTGCCCGACCTGGGCTTGACCCCGGCCCTCAACGGCGGTCCTTTGCAAGACGCCTTTTCGCAACTGGGCAACCAGTTCAACCAACAGTTGATCACGCGACTGCAAGGCATCGACGCTGAAATCATTCCATTGAACATTCCGCTTTTGCTGAAGGAAAGCTTCGCCGACCCGGCAAGATTCGGCCTCGCCACCGGGGAGAACCTCACCGCGACCTGCTTCAGCGGCAACGGCTGCACGGAAAACGCCACCTACGGCATCAACAGCGCCACGCCTGATCCCACCAAGCTGATCTACAACGACGCGGTCCATCCGACCGAAACCGGACAAAAACTGATCGCCGACTACGCCTATTCCCTGCTCGCGGCACCATGGGAGCTGACGTTGCTACCGGAAATGGCCCACTCGACCCTACGCGCCCACCAGGACGAGTTGCGCAGCCAGTGGCAATCGGACTGGGAGAACTGGCAGGCCGTCGGCCAATGGCGAGCCATCGTCGCAGGCGGCGGCCAGCATCTGGACCTGGACAGCCAGGACAGCGGCGCCAGCGCCGACGGCAGCGGCTACAGCCTGAACATTGGCGGCAGCTATCGCCTCAACGACGCGTGGCGCGTGGGTGTCGCCGCCGGTTTCTACCGCCAGGACATGGAAGCAGGCCATAACGATTCGGACTACAAGCTCAACAGCTACCTGGCGACCGCTTTCGCCCAGTTCCAGCAAAATCGCTGGTGGGCCGATGCGGCACTGACCGGCGGCAAGCTCGACTACGACAACCTGGAGCGCAAGTTCGACCTGGGCGTCAACGAAGCGCAGGAGAAAGGCAACACGGACGGTCATCTATGGGCATTCAGCACGCGGGTGGGCTACGACATCGCCCAGCCGGGCAGCGAGTGGCACCTCTCGCCGTTTATCAGCGCTGACTATGCGAAGGTGGAAGTCGATGGTTATTCGGAAAAGAGCAGCCGTTCCACAGCACTGACCTTCGATGACCAGACCCGTGATTCGAAACGCCTGGGCATTGGCTTGCAAGGCAAATACAACATCACCCGCCAGACCCAGGTGTTTGGCGAATATGCCCACGAACGCGAGTACGAAGACGACACGCAAAAGGTCAACATCGCCCTCAACAGCCTGCCGGCCAACGACTTCACACTGGAAGGCTACACGCCACAGAGCCACCTCAATCGCCTGAGCCTTGGGGTCAGCCACAAGTTGACCAACGACTTGGCGCTACGGGGTGGTTATACACTGCGCAAGGATGATGACATGACCCAGCAAGGGGTAAGCCTGGGCGTTAGCCTGGATTTCTGATCGAGAAAAAACTGTGGGAGCGAGCTTGCTCGCGATTACGGACTGTCAGTCAACCTATTGGTTGAATATGACGGCCTCATCGCGAGCAAGCTCGCTCCCACCCTGATCGAGTTACTTCAGTTGCTGGAGGTCTGCTCGGCCAGCGCCACCGCGCGGAACATGGCCCGGCGCTTGTTCAGGGTCTCTTCCCATTCCAGTGCCGGCACCGAGTCGGCGACGATACCGCCGCCGGCCTGCACGTGCAGTTCACCGTTCTTGATGACGGCGGTGCGAATGGCAATGGCGGTGTCCATGTTGCCGTTCCAGGCGAAGTAACCCACGGCCCCGCCGTACACGCCCCGCTTGACCGGCTCCAGTTCGTCGATGATTTCCATCGCGCGGATTTTCGGCGCGCCAGACAAGGTGCCCGCCGGCAGGATCGCCCGCAAGGCGTCCATCGCCGTCAGTCCGGCCTTCAACTGGCCGGTGACGTTGGAGACGATGTGCATCACGTTGGAATAGCGCTCGATGACCATCTTCTCGGTGAGCTTCACCGAGCCGATCTCCGAGACCCGCCCAGTGTCGTTGCGCCCCAGGTCAATCAGCATCAGGTGCTCGGCGATTTCCTTGTCGTCCGACAGCAGGTCCTCTTCCAAGGCCCGGTCAGCTTCCTCCGTGGCGCCACGGGGGCGAGTACCGGCAATCGGCCGCACGGTGATCAGGTTGTCTTCGACCCGCACCAGCACTTCCGGCGAACTGCCCACGACATGGAAGTCGCCGAAGTTGAAGAAGTACATGTACGGCGTCGGGTTGAAACAGCGCAGCGCCCGATAGAGATCGATCGGCGCTGCCTTGAAGTCGATGGACATCCGTTGCGACGGCACGACTTGCATGCAGTCACCGGCGAGGATGTACTCCTTGATGGTATCGACGGCCCGTTCGTAATCGTCCTGGGTGAAACTGGAACGGAATACCGGGTCGGTCGCCGACTGCTTGCTGAAGTCCAGGCCGGGACGCGGAGCGATCGGCTGGCGTAACTTTTCCAGCAGTGCTTGCAGGCTTTGTTGACCTTGCTCGTAGGCATCTTCCTGGGACGGATCGGCCAGGACGATGGCGTGCATCTTGCCGGCGAGGTTGTCAAAGACAACGACCGCGTCGGAGACCATCAGCAAAATATCCGGAACGCCCAGCGGATCGGGGTTCGGGCAGGTGCCCAGGCGTTTTTCCACGTAGCGCACGCAGTCGTAGCCGAAATAACCCACCAGGCCACCGTTGAAGCGCGGCAGGCCAGGGATGGTCGGCACGTTATAGCGGGCCTTGAAGGTTTCGACGAACGCCAGCGGGTCTTCGACTTCGAGGCTTTCGATTTCGACACCGTCGTGGGTCACGCTGATGCGATGGTCATGGACCCGCAGCACCGTGCGGCACGGCAGGCCGATGATGGAATAACGGCCCCATTTCTCGCCACCCTGCACCGATTCGAGCAAGTAGGAGTTGGGCTGGTCGGCCAACTTGAGGTAGATCGACAGCGGCGTGTCGAAGTCGGCCAGGGTTTCACAGGCAAGGGGGATGCGGTTGTAGCCGGCAGCGGCTAGACGCAGGAATTCTTCGCGGATCATGGGGTGCCTCGTGGCAAGAGGAGCTGACAGTCAGGTATGCAAACGCGCCGGATAACCGGCCAGGATCACGTCAGGTGCGCCAACGCCAGCGGGCCAGGGCCTTCATGACTTTCATCCAGAGTTTGCGAGTGACCACCACGATGGCGTTTCCAGAAGAGGATTGAACAGCGTCGGGCAACGTTATCTCAGCGGCCGGGTCCAGGCAACCGGGAATTAACAGGCGCAAATCGTCGATCACCAGCGTCGGAAACTCTTCGGCGATTGGCCGGCCGTGGTTGTAGCCGTAACTCAGCGCCACGCATTTGACCCCTGCCGCTTTCGCCGCCAGCACATCGCTGCGCGAGTCGCCGACGAACAAGGATTGGGAGGCCGGGATGTTAGCCATTTTCATCACGAAAAACAGCGCGGCCGGGTCAGGCTTTTTCTGCGGTAAGGTATCGCCACCGATGATCCAGCGGAAATAGCGACCGATCTTCATCTGGTCCAGCAACGGCGCAACGAAGCGCTCCGGCTTGTTGGTAATCAGCGCCATTTCCACGCCCTGCTTCTGCAGCCACTTGAGGGTGGAGCGCACGCCGGGGTAGACCACCGTCAGTTGGTGATTGTCTTCGTAGGCTTCATTGAACAACTCCAGCGCCCGCTCGACCTCGGCATCATCGACACCTCGGGCATCGATGTCATTGGCCAGGGCCCGGCGCACCAGCATCGGCGCGCCATTGCCAACCCAGTGACGTACCGAATCGAGGCCGGCAGGCGGGCGTCCAAGCTTGAGCAGCATCGTGTCCACCGCCGCCGCGAGGTCCGGGACCGAATCGACCAATGTGCCATCGAGGTCGAACATCACCAGACGCGGCAAGCTGCCGGGGAACAGCTGCTCGAAGCCACTCATGGGCGCGCCAGGGCCAGTTCGGCGCGCATTTGTGCAATCACCTCTTCGTAGTTCGGTGCATTGAAGATCGCCGAACCCGCGACGAACGTGTCGGCGCCGGCCGCGGCGATTTCACGGATATTCTTCACGTTCACGCCACCGTCGATTTCCAGGCGGATATCACGGCCCGAGGCATCGATCAGCGCACGGGCTTCGCGCAGCTTGTCGAGCGTACCCGGGATGAACTTCTGCCCACCGAAGCCAGGGTTGACGCTCATCAACAGGATCATGTCGACCTTGTCCATCACGTACTTGAGCACGTCCAGCGGCGTGGCCGGGTTGAACACCAGGCCGGCCTTGCAACCGCCTTCGCGGATCAACTGCAGGGAGCGGTCGATGTGCTGCGTGGCTTCAGGGTGGAAAGTGATGTAGGTAGCACCGGCTTCGATGAAGTCACCGACAATACGGTCCACCGGGCTGACCATCAGGTGCGCGTCGATCGGCGCGGTGATGCCGTACTTGCGCAGCGCCGCGCAGACCATCGGGCCGATGGTCAGGTTGGGCACGTAGTGGTTGTCCATGACATCGAAGTGCACGATGTCGGCGCCGGCGGCCAGAACGTTGTCCACTTCCTCGCCCAGGCGGGCGAAGTCGGCAGAAAGAATCGACGGAGCAATAGCGAAGGGCTGCATGACGCACCTGTTTTGAGCGAAATCACGATGGCGCGCATTGTATACCTCAAGATTTGGCGCGCCCACCGTGGCAATCGATCAATACGCCGCGCGGTAGATCTTCTCGATATCGGCGGCGCTCAGTTTGCGCGGATTATTGCGCATCAGCCGTTCTATTCCCGCCGCTTCCACCGCCATGGATGGAATCACCTCCTCGGTCACGCCCAGGCTGCTGAGGCCGTTGGGTATTTCCACGGCGGCGCACAACGCAACCATGGCCTCCACGGCTTCGTCGGCCGCTTCAAGATCACTCAGGTGCGCGGTCTTGAGGCCCATGGCCTCGGCAATGTCACGCATGCGCTCGACACAGGCCATCTTGTTCCAGGCCATGACGTACGGCAGCAACAAAGCGTTGGCGACGCCATGGGACACGTGAAAGCGCCCGCCCAACGGATAGGCCAGCGCATGCACCGCCCCGACCCCGGCATTGCCGAATGCCATGCCGGCCATCAGGCTGGCGGTGGCCATGTCTTCGCGGGCTTGCAGGTGAGCCGGGTTGGCATAGGCCTTGGGCAGCGCGCGGGTGATCAGTTTGATTGCGCCGATGGCCAGGGCATCGGTGATTGGCGAAGCATTGAGCGACAGGTAGGCCTCGATGGCGTGTACCAGCGCATCAACGCCACTGGCAGCCGTGACGCTGCGCGGGCATGTGAGAGTCATCTGCGGGCTGACCAATGCCACGTCCGGCAACAGATAATCGCTGACGATGCCTTTTTTCAGCTGCGCAGCCTTGTCGGAGAGGATCGCCACGTTGGTGACTTCCGAACCGGTACCGGCCGTGGTGGGGATGGCAATCATGGGCGGGCCTTTGCGCGGCACCTGGTCGACACCGAACATATCCTGCAGCTCGCCGTGGTAACCGGCATAGACCCCCACGCACTTGGCGATGTCGATGGCACTGCCACCCCCGAGACCGATCAGGCCGTCATGACCACCGTCGCGATAGGCTTGCATGCAGTCTTCGACAATGGCGATTTCCGGGTCCGGCATGACCCGGTCGAAAATCTCGTAGTCCCGTCCGCCCAGATGTTGCAGGGCCAGTTCCACGGTGCCGGACTTGACCAACGCCGCATCGGTCACGATCAGCGGGTTGTCGACGTCCAGGCGCGTCAACTCCGCGGCCAGTTGCTCGATGGCAGCGGCACCGGTGATCAGTTTATGGGCGATCTTGAATGAGGAAAGACTCATGTGCGCGGCCTCTTATTCGAGTATGGGCTGGCACAAGGATAGCTCGGTATTGAGGGTTGTCTGCCATTCAGCGTATGAATGCGATAAGGAACCTGTGGATGAGCCCCCTGTGGGAGCGAGCAAGCTCGCTCCCACACTGTTTTTGCTTGGGCGTCAGGCTTGGGTAGTACGCAGTTTCTCGCTACGCCCACGCAACCACTCCAGGGTCAGCAACAGGATCACCGAGAAGGCAATCAGCAGGGTCGCCGCAGCGGCGATGGTAGGGCTGAGGTTCTCGCGGATACCGCTGAACATCTGCCGTGGCAAGGTTGCCTGCTCGGGGCCGGCCAGGAACAGGGTCACTACGACTTCATCGAACGACGTCGCGAAGGCGAACAGTGCGCCGGAGATCACGCCCGGGGCGATCAACGGCAAGGTCACCCGACGAAACGCCGTCAGTGGCGAAGCCCCAAGGCTGGCGGCGGCCCGAACCAGGTTGTGGTTGAACCCCTGCAGGGTCGCCGACACCGTGATGATCACGAACGGTACACCCAGCACGGCGTGGACCACGATCAGCGAGAAGAAGCTGTTGCCCAGCCCCAGCGGTGCGAAAAACAGGTAACTGGCTACGCCAATGATCACCACCGGCACCACCATCGGCGAAATCACCAGGGCCATCACCAACGCCTTGCCTGGGAAGTCACCACGGGTCAGGCCGATGGCCGCGAGCGTGCCGAAAACCATCGCCAGCAACGTCGCCGCCGGTGCCACGATGATGCTGTTTTTCAGCGCCCGCATCCATTCGGCCGAGGCGAAGAAATCGTGGTACCACTGCAGCGAAAAGCCCTGCAGCGGATAGACCAGGAAGCTGCCGGAGTTGAACGACAGTGGAATGATCACCAGCACCGGCAGGATCAGGAACAACAGAATCAGCCCGCAGAGTGTGCGCAAGCAGTAGAACCACACCCGCTCGACGGGGGACATGTAAGGACTCACCATTTTCGATCTCCCCTTAGCTCAGGCGCAGGCGACTGGCGCCCACCAGCCAGCTGTAAATCAGATAAAGCACGATGGTCGCCAGCAACAGCAGCCCGCCGAGCGCCGTGGCCATGCCCCAGTTGATGCTGGTGTTGGTGTAGAACGCGACGAAGTAGCTGACCATCTGATCGTTCGGGCTGCCCAGCAGCGCCGGCGTGATGTAGTAGCCGATGGCAAGGATGAACACCAACAGGCAACCGGCACCGACCCCGGCATAGGTCTGCGGGAAGTACACGCGCCAGAAACTGGCGAACGGGTGGCAGCCCAGGGAAATCGCCGCACGCATATAGGTTGGCGAGATGCCCTTCATCACGCTGTAGATCGGCAGGATCATGAACGGCAGCAGGATGTGGACCATGGAGATGTACACACCGGTGCGGTTGAACACCAGTTCCAGGGGCTTATCAATGACGCCCATGGCCATCAGCGCACTATTGATCAGGCCACCGGACTGCAGCAACACGATCCATGCGGCGACACGTACCAGGATCGAGGTCCAGAACGGCAGCAGCACCAGGATCATCAGCAGGTTGCTCTGGCGCGAAGGCAGGTTCGCCAGCAGGTAGGCCAACGGATAGGCCAGCACCAGGCAGATCGCGGTGATCACCAGGCCCATCCAGAAGGTCCGGGTAAAGATGTCGAGGTAGATCGCCTGGTCCGGGGTGGCCGTGGCCAGTTCGCCGAGGTCATCGATGCGGTGATCGACGGCCGCCAGCAGGTAATACGGGGTGACGTTGCTGGTGTTGCGGCGGATCACCTGCCAGTACGCCGGGTCGCCCCAACGCTCATCGAGGTTTTCCAAGGCTTCTTTATAGGAAGCCGGCTCGGTGGCAAACGGCAACGCCCGAGCAGTCTTGGTCAGCAGGCTGCGATAGCCGGCCAATTCCATGTTCAGGCGCTTGGACAAGTCGCCCAGGGTCTGATTCTTGCGGGCTTCGGCCAGGTCTTCGCTGGCTGCCTTGTACACCGGCTCGCCCGGCAAACCACGTCCGTCCCAGGCAGCGACGGCGGTGACAGTACGCGGCATGGCACCCACCACTTCCGGGTTGCTGACGCTTTTGAACAGCAGCGCCACGATCGGCACCAGGAACACCAGCAACAGAAACAGCACCAGCGGCGCGATCAAGGCCTGGGCCTTCCAGCGGTTGATCCGCTCGGCGTGCTTGAGCCGTTGCTTGAGGGTGGGGCTGGTGCCCGCGTTCAGTGGAACGGCGATGGCCATGGCGAACTCCGCAAATCTCTTTGATCGTTACAGGGGCGGCGGGCCGCCGCTGTTCTTTTGAAACACCCGGGTCGATGGAAGAACCTGTGGGAGCGAGCTTGCTCGCGATGGCTGCGGCACATTCAAGTATTGATGTGCCTGACAGACCGCTATCGCGAGCAAGCTCGCTCCCACATGGATCTCATCCGGTTTCAGACCGTCGGGTTACTTCGCAGCCCAGGAGTTGAAGCGCTGCTCCAGTTGCTCACCGTTGTCAGCCCAGAAGCTGACGTCGATCTGCACCTGGTTGGCGATGTTTTCCGGGGTGGTCGGCATGTCTTTCAGGACATCCTTGGCCAGCAACGGTACAGCCTGGGTATTGGCCGGACCGTAGGCGATGTTTTCCGAGTAGGTCTTCTGCTGCTGCGGCGCCACCGAGAAGGCGATGAATTTCTTCGCCGCTTCGGCGCGGGTCTTGTCCAGGCCGCGTGGGATGGCCCAAGCGTCGAAGTCATAGATGCCGCCGTTCCACACCACTTTCAGGTTGCTTTCTTTCTGTACCGCGGCGATCCGGCCGTTGTAGGCCGAGCTCATGACCACGTCACCGGAAGCCAGGTACTGCGGTGGCTGGGCGCCAGCTTCCCACCACTGGATGTTCGGCTTGAGCTCATCGAGCTTCTTGAACGCACGGTCCTGGCCGTCTTTGCCAGCCAGCACTTTGTAGACGTCTTTCGGCGCTACGCCATCGGCCATCAGCGCGAATTCCAGGGTGTACTTGGCGCCTTTGCGCAGGCCGCGCTTGCCTGGGAATTGCTTGGTGTCCCAGAAGTCAGCCCAACTGGTCGGCGCGGTCTTGAGTTTGTCGGCGTTGTAGGCCAGCACGGTCGACCACACGAAGAAGCCCACGCCGCAAGGCTGGATAGCACCCTTGACGTAGTCTTCGGCCTTGCCGAACAGGGCCGGATCGAGTTGTTCGAACATGTCTTCGTCACAACCACGGGACAATTCCGGGGACTCGACTTCTACCAAATCCCAGGAAACGCTCTTGGTATCGACCATGGCCTTGACCTTGGCCATTTCACCGTTGTACTCGCCAGCCACGATCTTGCCATTGCCGGCCGCTTCCCACGGTGCGTAGAAGGCTTTGACCTGAGCCGCCTTGTTCGCCCCGCCGAAAGACACCACGGTCAGGTCCGGGCCCGCCGCCATCGCGCTTGCCGCACCCATCATGCCCAGTGTCAGGGCTGTGAACTTCAGGGATCTCAACATTTATTGTTCTCTCCACGTGCAGGGTTGGTGTTGGTACAGCAGGGGGGCGATCAATTCGCCTCTAGAAGGGGATCGAGCGCACGCACATGCTCGACTTGCCAGCCAAGCGGAACCACGTCCCCGACGGCGAGCCCGGGATCGAGCTCGGCAATCGGCTGTTTCACAAAGAAGTCGTTCTTGCCGCAGACTTCCAGGCGAACCCGGACGTGGTCGCCCAGATAGATGAATTCCGCCACCCTCCCTGAGAAGCGGTTGACACATTGTTCGCTTGCGCCGTTGAGGCTTACCCGCTCCGGGCGGATCGACAGGGTCACCGGCTCGCCGGGCTCGCCGACATTCACCGCCAGTGCCTCGACCTTCTCACCGCGCCCCAGCTCCACCAGGCAGCGCTCGCCGGTTTGGCTGTGCAGGCGGCCGTTAAGGCGGTTGTTCTCACCGATGAAGTTTGCGACAAAGGTGTTTTTCGGCTCTTCATAAAGGGTGCGCGGCGGGGCGATCTGCTGGATCTCGCCCTGGTGGAACACTGCCACACGGTCGGACATGGTCAGGGCTTCGCCCTGGTCGTGGGTCACATAGACCACGGTCACGCCCAGGCGCTGGTGCAGGTGTTTGATTTCCATCTGCATGTGCTCGCGCAATTGCTTGTCCAGCGCACCCAGGGGTTCGTCCATCAGCACCAGCTGCGGCTCGAATACCAACGCCCGGGCCAGGGCCACCCGTTGTTGCTGGCCGCCGGACAATTGCGCCGGGTAGCGTTGGGCGAAACTGTCCAGCTGGACCATGCTCAAGACGCGCTTGACCCGATCACTCACGTCGCTCTTGTTCAGGCCACGCACCGTCAGCGGGAACGCCAGGTTCTCGGCGACGGTCATGTGGGGGAACAAGGCGTAGTTCTGGAACACCATGCCGATGTCGCGCTTGTGCGGTGGAACGTTGTTGATCGAGCGCCCGGCCAGCAGGATCTCGCCGGCGGTTGGGGTTTCAAACCCGGCCAGCATCATCAGGCTGGTGGTCTTGCCGGAGCCGGAAGGCCCGAGCAGGGTCAGGAATTCGCCTTTGCGAATATCCAGGTTGAGGTCTTTGACGATCAGGTTCTCGCCATCGTAGCTCTTTTGCACACCACGAAAGCTGACCAGCACATCACTGGCCCCCGCGCTTGAATCGACCTGGCTCATACCCGCACCTTTTGTATTGATGACTGCTTGTGAATCAAGCCTAGTGGAGCCTGGGGCCCGCGCAAATCGGGACGCAGGAGAGAATCACCTCAGCGGGATGGAAGAGTCGGGGTAGGGATTGCCCTACAGGGATGGCGGGATTGGATAAGGACGGTGGGCAGTTGGCAGCGGCACGCCGCAAGTAGGGGCAAAAGCGCTATTGGGGCGTGTCGCAAATGGATATGCCGACACATTTCCCCTGTGGGAGCAAGCTCGCTCCCACAGGGGAAAATTGCGAGTCTTAGAGCAGCTTGTGCTCCATCGCATATTTCACCAGCTCTGCCAATGAGGTGATGTTGAGCTTCTGCATCAGCCGTGCCTTGTGGGTGCTGATGGTCTTGCTGCTCAGGGCCAGTTGCTGGGCTATGTCGTTGACGTTGGCGCCCTGGGCCAGGCGTTCGAAGACTGAGAATTCACGCTCGGACAGCAGCGAGTGCAGCGGTCGCGTGTCGGTCAGGCCGACCTCAAAGACCATGCGGTCGGCCAGGTCCGGGTCGATATAGCGTCCGCCGGCCGCGACCTTGCGAATCGCCATGAGCAGCAGGGCCGGGTCGCTGTCCTTGGTCGCGTAGCCGGCGGCGCCGACCTTCAGGGCGCGGGCGGCCATTTGCGCTTCGTCATGCATCGACAGCACCAGGATGGCCGGCGGATTGTTCAGCGCCCGGATCCGTGGGATCGCCTCCAGGCCGTTGACGCCTGGCATGGAAATGTCCAGCAGCACCACTTCGCAGGGCACGTGGCGCAAGGTCTCGAGCAACTGTTCGCCATTGCTCGCCTCCCCCACCACCACCAGATCCTTGGCCAGGCCGATCAACTGCTTGATGCCTTCACGGACGATGGTGTGGTCTTCGGCTACCAGTACACGGATCACGTTGTTCTCCAGATTCAGGATCTCATCGCGAGCAAGCTCGCTCCCACAGGGTGTATGTGTACATCTCAATCAATGCTGTCTCTTATACACATCT
>NZ_JAHBCZ010000056.1:0-28102 GCF_019956035.1 Pseudomonas sp. A-RE-22 | reverse complement strand
GGGCTTGCTCGCGAAGGCGGTGGATCAGCAGCATTGATGTTGACTGACCCACCGCCTTCGCGAGCAGGCTCGCTCCCACAGTTGTTTTTGGGGTGGTCTCAAGATGTGCATACACCACAGATCCCCTGTGGGAGGATCTCAGGAGTCGTGCGAGCGCTTCATCACTCCGCCAACAACACCGCCGCATCGAAGCCCACCCGCAAGTTGCCCCAATGACGGCCGCCGAAGAAGAACGGTACGTCGATCTCGGTCATTATTTCCCCGGTATCGCGCAGGTAGGTCTGGAGCAGGAAACGCTGGACGTTGCCCGCCGCGCGCAGGCCGATCGGGTCGTTGAAGATTCGCTTGTTGCGGCACACCGGCAAATCCACCACCCGGTCGCCGGTTGGCGGCTTGGAGACCCAGCTGTTGTTCACCGGGCAGTAGCCCTTGCTGTCGACAATGAACGAAACCTTGCCACCCGGCGTGCTGCGGGTGAGTTTGTCGCATTCTTCCTGGCAAACCTGGGCAAAGCGTTCGGTGTAGCTGGCCATGTACTGCTTGGGGTCGGTGCCGGGAATCGGTTGGTAATTCTGATCGAACAGATTCAGGCCTTCACCTTGCAGCGCCTCCAGACGAACCTGGAGCGTGTCGCGGCACTGACTGGCCCGGGTGATGGCTGCATCCAGCTTGCCGTGGCCGAGCACGAAGCGACCCAACAGCGCCTGGACTTTTTCGGCCACGCCGGACAGGTCGCGGGTGGCCGTCGCCGAATGCTGCATGCGCTGGTCGATCAACTGACTGTCGGCGTGAATCTGGGTGACCCGGTCGTTGATCCCCGTGTTGCTGTCGGCGAACTGCTGGATATGGGTCGCGATGTCCGCCAGCTTGCCGTTGGTGGATTCGAAGTCGCCGATCATGCTTTCAAAATGACCGGAGGCGCGTTCCACCACTTTCTGGGTTTCCCGGGCGCTGTGGCTGATCTGGGTGGTCTGTTCGTGGGTGGAGCTGACCTCATCGAGCATGGCGTCGATGTTGCGTGAGATGTCATCGGTGGCCCGGCTGACGTTTTGTGCCAGGGTCCGCACTTCATCGGCGACCACCGCGAAGCCACGGCCGCTTTCGCCGGCCCGGGCGGCTTCGATGGCGGCATTGAGGGCCAGCAGGTTGGTCTGGGCAGAAATCTGCTGGATCAACCCGACAATCGACTTGATGCTTGAGGAACGCTGGTTCAAGGCGCTCACCAGCGTGGCAAATTCACCGAGGCTGTTGGAGATTTCGCTGATGTTGCCGGTCACTTCCAGCAGTTCGGCGTAGGAGTCGCGGGCCATGCTCAGGTTCTGGGCGGTGGTGCTGGAGATGCCTTGGGTCTGGCGCGAGACTTCTTCGATGCGGCCCACGGCGGTGTTGCTCTGGTCCATGACCTCCTTGGCGAAGCGGGCCTGGTGGGTGGCACTGTCACTGGAGTCGCTGATGTTCTTCAACGAGCGGGCCGATTCGACGGCGATGTGCACGGTCAGTGCCTGGACGTTGCTGATGATCTCCCGCTGCTTGGCCAGGAAACGGTTGCAAGTGCCGGCCAGCACGCGGATCTCGTCGTGAGTCACCAGCGGCAGGTCCTTGGACAGGTCACCTTCGCCGTTGGCGATCTCTTCCAGGGCCTTGGTCATGGCGGTGACGGGGCGTACGATGAGGTGGCGGAAATACCAGACCATGAAGCTGATCATGCCCAGCGTCAGGAACGCACCGAAGAGCAGGGCATGGGTGAGGCTGTCGAGCTGGCCTTCGATCTGCCCCAGCAAGGCACCGTCCAACTGCGCGTTGCGCAACTGCAGCACGATCTCGGCGCGGGCGCTGAGGGCCACCCAGTACAGCAAGCCACTGACCAGCACCAACAGGAAAAGGCTCGACAGTTTTTTGGTGAGGGTATCGAAAAACTGCATCTCGATAGACTCGTACAAGGCCTTTAACGTCTGCATGCCGCTGCTCCTGGGCAAAAAAATCTCTCAATGGAATACATTCGACCGCGCGCGCCAAAGCTTTAGGGTAGTTGGGCGATTTGATATCACCGTTCGCGAAATCTGTGGGAGCGAGCTTGCTCGCGATGGCGGTGGGTCTGTTGCATTGATGTTGGATGTACCGCCGCTATCGCGAGCAAGCTCGCTCCCACAGGGGGTCGGGTGCGATCATCATTTGATACAAAAGATTTACTGGGAATCATTCTCAAAGTATATTTGCTCTCATTAACGTCCCTTCTATGAGTGCGCGTCTTGAAACGTTCCACCCCCCTCGCTAATCGCAACGTCTTTATCAAGTGTGTGTTGCCAACGCTGTCCTGCTGCTTCATTGCCAGCCCATTGTGGGCGCAGGACGCTCTCGAACTGCCGGCCACGGACATCCAGGGCAGTCGCGTCACTCAGGAAGAGGGCTATACGACGTCGCAAGCCAGCACGGCGAGCAAGAGCGATATACCGATCAAGGAAGAAGCGCAATCGATCAACGTGGTGACCCAGCAGACCCTGGCCGACTATCAGGTGCGCTCGCTGAGCGACGCGATGAAGTTCGTCAGCGGCGTCAGCCAGGGCAACACCCTGGGCGGTTCGCGAGACTCACTGGTCAAGCGCGGGTTTGGCACCAACGACGATGGCTCGATCCTGCGCGACGGCGTGCGTTCGAACCTGGGGCACAACTTCAGCGCCACCACCGACCGCGTCGAAGTGCTCAAGGGCCCGGCCTCGATGCTGTACGGCGCGCTGGAGCCTGGCGGCCTGGTCAACGTTATCAGCAAGAAACCGGAGTACACCCAAAGCACCACGTTGAGCGGCTCGGCCTATAGCGAAGGCGGCGGCACCATGGCCCTGGACACCACCGGGCCGCTGGGCGACACCGGCCTGGCTTATCGCCTGATTGCCGAGCGCGGCCACGAGGACTACTGGCGCAACTACGGGGTCAACGAGAGCACCCTGGTGGCGCCGTCCCTGGCTTGGACGGGGGAGCGGGCTTCGTTGAATCTCAGCTATGAGTACAACGAATATTCCAATCCGTTTGATCGGGGGACGGTGTTCACCAATGGGCATCCGGCCGATATCGATTACGACAAGCGTCTGGATGAGCCGTGGGCCAAGAGCGTGGGGATTCGCGAAACGGCGACGGCGCGGTTTGAGTATGAACTGAGCGAGGATTGGAAAACTCGCGTGACCTATGGCTGGAATAATGATCGGTATAGCCTTTCGATTGCGCAGCCCAACTCGCTGACTGGCAATAATCTGCGTCGGGCCGCCAACGGCGCTCATTACGATGACGAAACCCGTTACGCCAGCTGGGACTTCATCGGTAAACAGGAGCTGTTCGGCCAGCGCCATGACGTGTTGATCGGCGCTGATAATCAGGTGTCGGACCAATACCGTGGCAAGACCTACCGTGGGGCAGTGCGGGGGGGCTTCGATATCTCTGCGCCGGTGTACGGCGGCCTGGGAGAGCCCAGCGTCATCAGCCCGACCCAAAGCAATCTGAGCAATCAGCTGACTTCCAGCTCGGTCTACCTTAAGGACAACTGGCACCTGAATGATCGTTGGATCCTGGTCTTCGGTGGTCGCTACCAGCATTACGATCAGTTCGCCAAGCAAGGGTTGGTCACCAGGGTGCCGGTCCGCGACGACAACGGCGATGCCTTCGTCCCGTTCCTGGGGCTGGTCTATAAAGCCACCGGGGAGCTGTCGCTGTATGGCAACTACAGTCGTTCGTTCAAGCCTAACGACACCGTGGACGACAACCTCAGTACCTTCAAGCCGGAGGAGGGTCGTAGCTACGAAATTGGCGCCAAATACGATCCGCTGCCGGGCCTGAACATCAACCTTGCGCTGTTCGATATCGAGAAGAAAAACGTCGTGACGTCCTCTACGGTCAACGGCGTAACGCTGGCAGAAGCCGCGGGCAAGGTCGGCTCCCAAGGTCTCGAACTCGACATCACCGGTCGTCTGGCGGAACGTTGGGATTTGATCGGGACTTATGCTTATACCCACACTGAAATCCTCGATGACCCGAAAAACGAAGGTCACCGCCTGTCCGATGCGCCCAAGCACACCGCCAGCCTGTACTTGTCGCACCACTTGAACGTCCCGGCCGAATTCGGTGCCTGGCACGCCGGTGCCGGTGCGCGTTACGTCGGCGAGCGTGCGGCTAACGCGGCCAACGATTTCTGGCTGAGCAGCTACACCGTCGCCGACGCCTTCCTGCGCTGGGAGTCGCCGGTGCTGGGACACAAGACTTCGTTGCAACTGAACGTCGACAACCTGTTCGACAAGCAGTATTACCCGTCGTCCACCGGCAGCCAACTGCAAGTCAATGTCGGTGAGCCACGTACCGCTCGCCTGAGTGCAAGCGTAACGTTCTGATCCATCCAGAAAGCAAAATGCCCGGGCTTTGAAGTCCGGGCATTTTTTTTGGCGTTACCGTCACATTCCAGCCGCCGTCGCGAGCAGGCTCGCTCCCACATTGGCTGGCAGTTGCCTATCTATTTGCGTTCACCACAACCCCTGTGGGAGCGAGCCTGCTCGCGATAACGATAGAACTGACCCCGGAAATTTCAGGGCTGCGACTCACCGAAACGCTGGCACCACCTGCTGGATAAACAGCTCCAGGGATTTTTTCTTCTCGGCATGGGGCAGGCTGTTGTCGCACCAGAAGCTGAACTCATCCACTCCCAGTTCCTGGTAATACTTGATCCGCTCGATGATTTCCTGCGGGGTTCCGATCATGGTGTTCTTGCGGATGTTCTCCAGTTGGAACTCCGGGCGCTCGGCGAATTTTTCTTCCGGGCTCGGCGCAAGGAAACCATTGACCGGCACTTGCTTGTTGCCGAACCAGGCATCGAAGGTGCGATAGAACTTCGAGATCGCCTGGGCGCCGACCTTCCAGCCTTCAGGATCATCCACCGCATGCACGTGGGTGTGGCGCAGCACCATCAATTGCGGGCGTGGCACGTCGGGATTGTTGTCCAGGGCGGCCTGGAACTTGTTCTTCAGGTCCAGGACTTCCTCATCGCCCTTCATCAACGGCGTGACCATCACGTTGCAGCCGTTGGCGACGGCGAAGTTGTGGGAGTCCGGGTCACGGGCGGCGATCCACATCGGTGGATGGGGTTTGCGGATCGGCTTGGGTACGCTGGTGGAGGTTGGGAATTTCCAGATCTCGCCGTCATGGGCGTAATCGCCTTGCCACAGGGCGCGCACCACCGGGACCATTTCCCGCAGGGCCTGGCCTCCGGAGGAAGCCGGCATGCCGCCAGCCATGCGGTCGAACTCCACCTGATAAGCGCCCCGGGCCAGGCCGACTTCCATGCGGCCATTGCTGATCACGTCCAGCAGTGCGCATTCGCCGGCCACCCGCAGCGGGTGCCAGAACGGCGCGATGATGGTGCCGGCGCCCAGGTGGATGGTGGTGGTCTTGCCGGCCAGGTACGCCAGCAGCGGCATCGGGCTTGGCGAAATGGTGTATTCCATGGCGTGGTGTTCGCCGATCCACACGGTGCTGAAACCGCCGGCCTCGGCCAACAGGGTCAGCTCGCTCAGGTCTTCGAACAACTGGCGATGGCTGACGCTTTCGTCCCAGCGCTCCATGTGTACGAACAGGGAAAATTTCATGGCGCTATCTCTTGTAGTTGACGATCGGTTCAGGCGAGGACGGGCAGGGCGCCCATCTTGCCGTGGCAATAAACCAGCGGCCCCGGTGTGTGCTGCGGGACGATCAGGTTCTTTACGGCGCCGACCATGATGGCGTGGTCGCCGCCTTCGTATTCGCGCCACAGTTCGCATTCGATGATGGCGGTGGCATTGCTCAGCAGCGGGTTACCCAGTTCGCTCAAGGTCCATTCGATGCCCTGGGCCTTGTCCTTGCCCTTGCGGGCGAAGGCATAGGCTTCGTTCTGCTGGCCGCCGGAGAGCAGGTGGATGGCGAAGCGCTTGTTCTTGATCAGTACCGGATAGGAGTCGCAGCTGTAGTTGGGGCAGAACAGCACCAGCGCTGGCTCCATCGACAATGAGCTGAACGCGCTGGCGGTGAGGCCGACGATCTGGCCGTCGTCATCAAGGGTGGTGATCACGGTCACGCCGGACGGGAACGAGCCCATGACTTGTTTGTAGACGCTGGCATCGATCATTGGACGATCCTCGGGCTTTATCGGTTGTGGGCGCGCAGTGTTCATCAGTGGGCACCTGCGGCCTTGTTCAGGTCGCTCTCGGCCCATTGGGTGTAGACGCAAGCATCGGCGGTGGCCCAGCGCACACGCACCGGGTCGCCGGCCTTGAGTGGCATGCCGGCGGCGGACAGCGCCTTGACCGTCATGGCCGTGCCGCCGGACGTCACCACGCTGCAGGTCTGGCTTTCACCCAGGAACAGCACTTCGACGACCTTGGCCGAGACCTCATTCCAACCGGCTGCCAAGGGTTCCTGGGCGGCCTGTTCGACGCTCAAGGCGAGGGCTTTTTCCGGGCGCACCATCAGCAGCACGTCCTGGTCCGTTTGCAGGCCGGCGGTCAGGCGGATCGACAGCGACTGGCCCTCGAAGGTCGCCACTGCGTTGCCCTGGGCCTTGAGCTTGAGGAAGTTGGAGTTGCCCAGGAACGAGGCCACGAAGGCGTTCGGCGGGTTCTGGTAGAGGTCATAGCCGCTGCCCAGGCCGACGATCTTGCCGTGGCTGAAAATCGCGATGCGCTGGGACAGACGCATGGCTTCTTCCTGGTCATGGGTGACGTAGACGATGGTGATGCCCAGGCGTCGATGCAATTGGCGCAGTTCATCCTGCAAGTCTTCCCGGAGCTTTTTGTCCAGGGCGCCGAGGGGTTCGTCCATCAGCAGGATGCGTGGTTCGTAGACCAGTGCCCGGGCAATCGCCACGCGCTGCTGCTGGCCTCCCGACAGTTGCGAAGGGCGGCGATGGGCGAACTCTCCCAGTTGCACCAGTTTGAGCATGGCGTCGACCCGGCGTTCGCGCTCGGCGCTGGCCAGTTTGCGAATCGCCAGCGGAAAGGCAATGTTGTCGCGCACCGACAGATGGGGGAACAACGAGTAACGCTGGAACACCATGCCGATGTCGCGTTTGTGCGGCGGTACGTTGACCAGGGATTTTCCGCCTACCTGGATCTCGCCGCTGCTGGGGGTTTCAAAGCCGGCCAGCATCGACAGCGTGGTGCTCTTGCCCGAGCCGCTGGAGCCGAGGAAGGTCAGGAATTCGCCGTCCTGGATCTCCAGGGAAATATCGTCCACGGCGGCAAAGTCGCCGTAGTGCTTGTTCAGGTTGCGCAGGCTGACCAGGGTCTTGTTGTTCTGTTGTGCGGGGTCTTTGACGGCACTCATCGTGTTCTCCTAGGCGCTCAGGCGCTGATTTCATTGCGCCGGCGCAGGGCGGTGGCGATCACCATCACCAGGACCGAGAGGCCGATCAGCAGCGTCGAAGCGACGGCGATCACAGGCGTCAGGTCCTGGCGCAGGGTGGTCCACATCTTGACGGGCAAGGTTTGCAGGGTCGGGCTGGCCATCATCACGCTCAGCACCACCTCATCCCACGACACCAGGAACGCGAACAGGGCGCCGGCGACCATGCCTGGGCGAATGGCCGGGAAGGTCACCTTGAACACCGCTTGCAAGCGTGAGGCGCCGCAGATGACCGCTGCGTCCTCGATGGACTGGTCGAACAGCTTGAGCGAGTTGATGATCGAGATGATGGTGAAGGGCAATGCGACGATGACGTGGCTGACCACGAACGCGAACATCGTCCCGGTGTAGCCCAGCTTGAGGAACAGCGCATACACCGCCACGGCGATGATCACCAACGGCACGATCATCGGCAGGGTGAACAGGCCGTAGAGCATTTCCCGGCCCGGGAAGCGTCCACGTACCAGGGCAAACGCGGTTGGCAGGCCCAGCGCCACGGCGCCGACAGTGGTCAGTACCGCGACCTTGAGGCTGGTCAGTGCCGCGTTCATCCAGTCAGGGTTGGAAAAGAACTGGCCGTACCATTTGAGCGTCCAGCCCGGTGGCGGGAAGACCAGCCATTGGGACGAACCGAACGACAGCAGTACGATGAACACGATCGGCAGCAGCAGGAACAGCGCGATCAGGCCGGTGGTGAAATACAGGCCGAACCGCATGCGCCGGCTCATGGCATTGGGAGTCAGGAGCATGACGGCTTACCTCGCGTTGCTGGCACCCACCGGGGATTCCGGCTGGAGCTTCAGGTAGAAGTAGAACAACACCAGGGTGATCGCCACCAACAAGGCTGCACCGGCGCTGGCCAGGCCCCAATTGAGGAACGACTGCACCTGCTGGATGATGAATTCAGGCAGCATCATGTTCTGCGCGCCGCCCAGCAGTGCCGGGGTCACGTAGTAACCGAGGGACATCACGAACACCATCAGCCCACCGGAGAACAGCCCCGGCCGGCACAGCGGCAGGAATACCCGGAAGAAGTTGGTCCAGGGGCTGGCGCCGCAAATCGAACCGGCCTGCAGGATCATCGGGTCGATGGCCTGCATGGTCGCCTGCAACGGCAGGACGATGAACGGGATCATGATGTAGCTCATGCCGATCACCACGCCGGTGAGGTTGTGCACCATCTCCAGCGGCTGGTCGATGATGCCCAGCGCCATCAACGCCTTGTTCACCACCCCGGAGGCTTGCAGCAGCACCAGCCAGGAGTAGGTGCGGGCCAGCAGGCTGGTCCACATCGACAGCAGCACGATGTTCAGCATCCAGCGCCCCCAGCCACGGGGCACCAGGGTGATGGCCCAGGCCAGGGGGAAACCCAGCAGCAGGCTGAACAACGTCACCAGCCCGGCCACCGAAAAGGTGTTGAACAACACCCGGGCGTAGGCTGAGTTGGCGAACAGTTGCTCGTAGTTGCCCAACCCAGGCACCGGCTCCAACACGCCGCGCAGCAGCAGGCCGATCAGCGGCGCCAGGAAGAACAGGCCGAGGAACAGCAAGGCGGGGAGCAGGTTGCCGGCCCCGCGCCAGCGCTGCATCAGCGACGGCGCTTGTGGCGCAACGGCCTTGGTGGTTACCACACCGGCAGCGCCAGCGGCGCCTCCGGTGTGTCGGGTTGCCGTTGCCGACATTTTTATTTGACCAGCCATTCGTTCCACCGTGTCGCGATGTCCTGACCGTTCTTGGCCCAGTACGCGAAATCAAGCGTGATCTGATCCTTGGCGTAGGCGGTCGGCAGATTGGGGGCGAGCACCGAATCCAGGCGTGCGACGCTGTCGACGTTGACCGGAGCATAGGCGGTCAGGTTGGAAAAGTCGGCCTGGCCTTTGGCGCTGCTGGCGTTGGCCAGGAATTTCATGGCTGCGGCCTTGTTTTTCGAACCCTTTGGAATGACCAGGATGTCGGCCATGACCAGGTTCTGCTTCCAGCTTACGCCGACGGGTGCGCCGTCCTGTTGCAAGGCATAGATGCGACCGTTCCAGAACTGCCCGATGCTGGCCTCGCCGGAAGCGAGCAACTGCTGGGACTGGGCGCCGCCGCCCCACCAGACGATGTCTTTCTTGATGGTGTCGAGTTTCTTGAAAGCGCGGTCCAGGTCCAGCGGATAGAGCTTGTCTGCCGCGACGCCGTCAGCCAGCAGGGCCAGCTCAAGCACACCGGGGCTAGGCCATTTGTACAGGGCGCGTTTGCCGGGGTAGGTCTTGGTGTCGAACAGTGCGGTCCAGTCCTGGGGCTTGCCGGAACCGAGCTTGCCTTCGTTGTAGCCGAGGACGAACGAGAAGTAGAACGAGCCGACGCCGTGGTCGGAGACGAAGCGCGGGTCGATCTTGTCGCGCTGGATGATCGAAAAGTCCAGGGGTTCGAGCAGGCCTTCGGCGGCGGCGCGCAAGGCGAAGTCCGCTTCGACGTCGACCACGTCCCACTGCACGTTGCCGCTTTCGACCATGGCCTTGAGCTTGCCATAGTCGGTGGGGCCATCCTGGACCACGGTGATGCCACTGGCCTTGCTGAACGGGTCGGCCCAGGCCTGCTTCTGCGCGTCCTGGGTGCTGCCGCCCCAACTGACGAAGTTGACGCTTTCAGCGGCCATCGTCGCCTGGCTGGTGATACTCAGCAGGCCGGCAAAAAGAATTGCGGCTGCACTTTTCTTCAACACCATTTTCACGCCCTCATTGTTGTGTTTTTGAGCGGGCTTTTGTCGCCCGCCTATCGGGAGCAGTAGGTCCATCTGGCCTTAAAAGGCGACCGTGCCAAGGGCTCTTGTTTGTACTTTCCCTCTCGGGGGCACTTGGCTGAAGTGTTCGGTCTATGGAATATCATATTATGGTATTCCAAACTTTCTGCAAGCATTTTGCCGTACCGGCTATCTGTCCGGGGGCAGATTTTTCCCTGTCATTGCTGGGTTGAACCCTGTGGGTGCGAGCTTGTTCGCGATGGCAATGGATCTGCCGACATGGATGTTGACTGACCCACCGCTATCGCGAGCAAGCTCGCTCCCACAGGTTTTTCTGTTATCCGGTGAAGGGAATGCTTTCCACTACCTCCAAGTCATACCCCGTCAACCCCGCGTACTTGAGCGGTGGTCCCAGGTGGCGCAATTTGCCCACCCCCAGGTCCTGCAGAATCTGCGCCCCGGTGCCCACTTCAGAATAGATGCGCGATTGCGACCGGCTGAACTGTCGTGGTGGCTGGGTCAGTTGCGGCACGCGCTCGAGTAGCGCCTGGGAGGACTCGTGGTTGGCCAGCACGACCACCACGCCGCGACCTTCTTCGGCCACCCGCTGCAGGGCCGCCCACAGCGTCCAATTGGAAGGGCCGTTGTATTCGGCCCCGACCAGGTCCCGCAGCGGGTCGATCACATGTACGCGCACCAGCGTCGGCTCATCCCGGCGAATCTCACCCATCACCATCGCCATGTGCACGCCACCTTCGATGCGGTCTTCGAAGGTGAACAGGCGGAAAGTGCCATGCACGGTAGGCAGTTCTCGTTCACCAATGCGCACCACGGTGTGCTCGGTGCTCAAGCGGTAGTGGATCAGGTCGGCGATGGTACCGATCTTGATCCCGTGCTTGCGGGCGAAAATCTCCAAGTCCGGCCGACGGGCCATGGTGCCGTCATCGTTCATCACTTCGACGATCACCGACGCTGGTGTGAAACCTGCCAGGCGCGCCAGATCGCTACCGGCTTCGGTGTGTCCGGCGCGGGTCAGCACACCGCCTTCCTTGGCTCGCAGCGGGAAGATATGCCCCGGCTGCACGATGTCGCTGGGCCCCGCATCGGCGGCTACGGCGGCGGCGACAGTGCGTGCCCGGTCGGCGGCGGAAATACCGGTGGTCACGCCGGTGGCGGCCTCGATGGACACGGTGAACGCGGTGCTGAACACGCTGCCGTTGCTCGGCACCATTTGCTCAAGGCCCAGACGCTGGCAGTGTTCGTCGGTCAGGGTCAGGCAAATCAATCCGCGCGCTTCGCGGGCCATGAAGCTGATGGCCTGGGCATTGCAACAGTCGGCGGCCAGCAACAGGTCGCCTTCGTTTTCCCGATCTTCGTCATCCACCAGCAACACCATCTTGCCCAGGCGGTAGTCTTCGATGATTTCCTGAATGCTGTTAAAGGCCATGGCGGGCTCTCTTTGTTTTGATAGGGCTTGCTGGAATGTTGTTGTGGTATACCATAATACAAAACAAACCAAGAGGTCACTATGAAGGCGTACTGGATTGCTCATGTGGATGTCACCGACCCTGATCAATACAGCCAATACACCCAACGGGCGCCGGCGGCGTTTGCCTTGTATGGCGGTCGGATGTTGGCCCGGGGCGGGCGTAGCGAAGCGATGGAGGGCAGGCCCACGCCGCAGCGCAGCGTGGTGATCGAATTCGACTCCTACGAACAGGCGCTGGCCTGCTATCACTCGGCGCAGTATCAGGAGGCCAAGCGACATCGCGAAGGCGTGGCGCGGGCCGAGGTGATCATTGTCGAGGGTGTGGCGCCCTGAGATACGTCAGCGGATAAAGTGAATCTTGCCGCTGTCGTCGTTGCCCATGTAGATGCCATAGACCCCGGCCTGGCGTTCCTCGATATAACGTTCGAGGATCTGCCGGATGGCCGGGTAGTAGATGCTGTCCCAGGGAATGTCTTCGGGGGCGAAGAACTGGCAGGCGAGGGTTTCCGGGCCGAACTGGCCGGTGATCTCCAGTGCGATGGCGCGGAAGATGATGTATACCTCGCTGATCTTCGGCACGCTGAAGATCGAGTAGGGCGAAACGATTTCAGCGCGTACGCCGGTTTCTTCCCAGACTTCGCGCAGCGCCGCCTGTTCTGTGGTCTCACCGCCTTCCATGAAACCGGCCGGCAGTGTCCAGGTGCCTGGGCGCGGCGGGATGGCGCGCTGACACAGCAGGTACTTGCCGTCCTGCTCGATGATGCAGCCGGCAATGATCTTCGGGTTGACGTAGTGGATGTAGCCGCAACCGCCACACATCAGTCGTTCATGGGTATCGCCCGTTGGCAGACGGTGATCGAGGTCACTGCCGCCACACTTTGGACAAAAGCTCGGGCTGAACATGGCTAGCGACCTATGCGCGGTTCTTTGAGGGCGATGGGCGGGATGATCTCGGGGATTTCACCGGTCTCTTCCTGTTTGCGCTTGAGGTAATCCAGGGCGACCTTGGCGGCGGCGCGCACGTGGTCGACGCAGGCCTGGTGGGCCGCCAGGGGATCGCCGCTCTTGATCGCCTCGACCATGCGTTCCATTTCCTGGTTGCTGTCGCCGCGACGGTTTTCCTGGGACACCGAGGTTGCCCGCAAATAGCTGATGCGTGCCTGCAACTGGCGCAACTGGGTGGCGGCGACATGGTTGCCGGAGCCTTCGAGCAATACGTCGTAGAAGCCTTGCACCGAATCGATGACCTGTTGCAGTTCGCCCTCCTTGAGGGCCTTGCGGTTTTCCGCGAGGGCTTTTTCCAGGGCCTTGATGTCCTTGGCCTTGGCCCGCAGGGTGAACAACTGGACGATCAGGCCTTCGAGCACGCAACGCAGCTCATAGATATCCACGGCGTCGGCCAAAGTAATAATGGCGACCCGCGGCCCCTTGGCATCGGCAAACTCCACCAGGCCTTCGGATTCCAGGTGGCGCAGCGCTTCGCGTACCGACGTGCGGCTCACACCCAGGCGATCGCACAGATCGCGTTCGACCAGGCGATCACCCGGCAGAAGCTGGAAGTTCATGATGGCGCTTCGCAGTTTATCCAGCACGATCTCGCGCAGGGTAACGGGGTTGCGATTGACCTTGAAGCTGTCGTCGAGTGGCAGGCGTTTCATGGGGTCCGCTCTGTAATATGGCTGTCCATGCCAAACGGGCAACATCCGTGCACGTTCAGATCAAACAGCCGAGGGTTGACTGGAGGCCTCGGCATCGGCTTCGGCGAAGGCTTCACGGGCAAGCCGGAAACTGTCCACGGCAGCGGGGACGCCGCAATAGATACCGACCTGAAGCAGAATTTCGCGTATTTGCTCACGACTCAGGCCGTTACGCAAGGCACCGCGCACATGCAGCTTGAGTTCGTGCGGGCGATTGAGCGCCGAGATCATGGCCAGGTTGATCATGCTGCGCTCCTTGAGCGATAAACCCTCGCGACCCCAGACATGGCCCCAGCAATATTCGGTGACCATTTCCTGCAACGGCCGGGTGAAATCGTCGGCGTTCTCGATGGAGCGGTTGACGTAGTCCTGGCCCAGCACCTGGGTGCGGATCTTCAGGCCTTGTTCGTACTTGTCGTTGCTCATGCGGACTCCCTGAAGAAGTGATGAACCTGTGGGAGCGAGCTTGCTCGCGATAGCGGTGGGTCAGTCACAGTGATGTTGGATGTGCTGCCGTCATCGCGAGCAAGCTCGCTCCCACAGGGGATGTGTACGGTCATCAGGCCAGCGCGGGCAGCGGGCCCAGCTTGCCTTTGTGGTAAATCATCGGTGTTACCGGCTGTTCAGGCAGGATCAGGTTCCTCACTGCGCCGACGATGATCGCGTGGTCGCCGCCATCGTATTCGCGCCACAGCTCGCATTCGATGATCGCCGTGGCTTTGCTCAGCAATGGATTGCCCAGGTCGCTCAGGTGCCAATCGATGCCCTTGGCCTTGTCCTTGCCTTTACCGGCAAAGGCATAGGCTTCGGCGGTCTGGTCGGCGGACAGCAGGTGGATTGCGAACTGCTTGCTGTCGCGCAGTACCGGGTAGGTGTCAGAGGCGTAGTTGGGGCAGAACAGCACCAGCGCCGGGTCGATCGACAGCGCGCTGAAGGCGCTGGCGGTGATGCCGACGATATTGCCGTCCGGGTCCAGGGTGGTGACCACCGTGACGCCGGACGGGAAGGAGCTCATGACTTCTTTGTAGATGCCGGGTTCGATCATTTCTCAGGACTCCTAGCGCATCACGAACGGATCAGGCATAGGCGCCTGGGACAGGTTGATCCACACCGTTTTCAGTTCGGTATAGGCCAGCACCGAATCGATGCCGCTTTCGCGTCCATAGCCGCTGTTCTTGAAACCACCGATGGGCGCCATGGCCGACACTGCACGGTAGGTGTTGACCCAGATGATGCCCGAGCGCACATCCCGGGCCAGGCGATGGGCACGGCCCAGGTCGCGGGTCCAGATGCCGGCGGCGAGGCCGAATTGCGAGTCGTTGGCGATCGCCAGGGCTTCGGCTTCGTCCTTGAAACGAATCACCGAGGCGACCGGGCCGAAGACTTCTTCCTGCATGATCTTCATCGAGTTGCGGTCGCATTCGAACAGTGTCGGCTCATAGAACCAGCCATCCCCCAGATTCTCTGGACGCTTGCCGCCAGTGCGCAGGCGCGCGCCTTCGGCGATGGCATCGGCGACCAGGCCTTCGACCACGGCCAGTTGCTGCGCGGTGGCCATGGGGCCCATTTCGCTGGCGTCTACCTGCGGGTTGCCGATGCGGATGCGCTGGGCCCGCTCGACCAGGCGCGAGACGAACTCATCGTAGATTTCGTCCTGCACCAGCAGGCGTGAGCCGGACACGCAGCTCTGGCCGGATGCCGCATAGATCCCGGCAATTGCCCCGTTGATCGCACTGTCCAGGTCGGCGTCGGCAAAGATAATGTTTGGCGACTTGCCGCCCAGTTCCAGCGACAGCTTGGCGAAGTTCTCGGCGCTGCTGCGCACCACATGGCGAGCGGTGGCCGCGCCGCCGGTGAAGGCGATCTTGCGCACCAGCGGATGGCGGGTGAGGGCGGCGCCGATGCTCGGGCCGTAACCGGTGACGACGTTGACCACACCCGGTGGAATGCCGGCTTCCAGGGCGAGGCGAGCCAGCTCGAGAATGGTGGCCGAAGCGTGCTCGGACGGTTTGATCACGATGGTGTTGCCGGCCGCCAGTGCCGGTGCCAATTTGATCGCCGTCAGATACAGCGGGCTGTTCCAGGGAATGATCGCCGCGACCACGCCCATGGCTTCGTGCACGGTGTAGGCAAACAGGTCGGGCTTGTCCAGCGGCAGGGTGCCGCCTTCGAGCTTGTCGGCCAGGCCTGCGGTGTAGTGGAAGAACTCCGGCAGGTAGCCGACCTGGCCGCGGGTTTCACGGATCAGCTTGCCGTTGTCGCGGCTTTCCAACTGGGCCAGTTGTTCTTTGTTCTCGGCGATCAGGTCACCGAGTCGACGCAGTAACTTGCCGCGTGCAGTGGCGGTCAAGCCGCGCCAGGCCGGGCTGTCGAAAGCGCTCTGTGCCGCCTGGACGGCGCGCTCGACATCGGCTTCGTCGGCGTCGGGCAACTCGGCCCAGGGTTGGGCCAGGGCCGGGTTCAGACTTTCGAAGGTCTTGCCGGAGAGGGCATCGACCCATTCACCGCCGATGCACATCGAAAAACGTGCGAGTGTCATGCAACGATCCCCTTTATTTGGTTTTGTCGGGCGTTTGCTGTGTCGAGAAATTCCAGCAACAGCTGGTTGACCAGGCGCGGCGACTCTACCGGCATCATATGCCGCTGCTCGGCGAGTACGGCAACCGTGGCGCCGGGAATTCGCTCGGCCAGTTGCCGGGCCATTTCCGGTGTCGAGCCGGGGTCCAGTTCGCCAGTGGCGATCAGTGTCGGTACCTGAATATTGCCCAGGTCATCGGCGCGGTACATGTCCTGGGTGGCGAACAGTTCATAGGTGGTCAGGTAACCCTGGGGATCATTCTGCGCCAGGGTCTGGCGCAACGCGGCAATCTGCGCCGGGTTGGCCGCCTGGTATTCACGGCTGAACCAGCGCGACAACGCAGCCTCGGCATTGGCGTCCGGCCCATGCTCGGCGGCCTGGGCCGTACGGGCGATGACCCCGGCGCGCTGTTCGGCGCTGCGGTTGAACACACTGTTGAGCACCACCAGGCCTTGCAGGCGTTGCGGGTAATGCAAGGCAAACGCACGGGCTACCAGCCCGCCCATGGAAAAGCCGATCACCGTCGCCTGGGGCAGTTGCAAATGATCGAGCAACTCCAGCAACTGGTCGGCGTAGCCCAGCAGCGCGGTACCGCTTTGCGGACGCGGGCTGGCGCCATGGCCGAGCATGTCGTAGGCAATCACACGGTATTGCGTGGCCAGGCCAACGACCTGGCCGCCCCACATTTCTTTGTTCAGGCCCACACCATGGATCAAGACCACGGGTTGGCCTTGGCCGGTTGCCAGGTAGCTGGTGCCGGCCGGGGTGAGTTCAGCGGTGAGCCGAATCATGGAGCGCTCCTGCATGCCTTTTTTATTGTGGTTACCGAGGCTGGATTACTGCGCATTCTCGGCGGCCAGTTCTTCCAGGTCGATGTAGCGGTTGCCGATGCGCGGATGCAGGCGGCCGCCATCGGCGCAGCCCAGCACCACGACGATTTCGTCGGCGCGCGGGGCGTCTTCAATTTGCATTTCCAGGGTGATGTAGTGCGAACGCAGGCCTTCGTCGTCCTTGTGCATCATCGGGATCTGAATCGAGGTGCCAGGGCCGCCGCGCTTGTTGGTGAAGCTCAGGTAGCTCTTGGCCTTGACCGCTTCGCGGTAGTGGTTGCCGAAGCGCAGGGTGTGGATCACGGCGGAGGCGTGCTCGATTTCGCCGTCGGCGCCCACCACGGCGGCCTTGCCATAAGCTTCGATCTTCTCGGCGCCGCCGATGATGCTCACCAGGCGCTCGACCATCAGCGCGCCGAGGTCGGAGCAGTTGGCGCGGATTTCCGGCTTCAGGTCTTCGACAAAGCCGCGACCCAGCCAAGGGTTTTTCATTACCACCGCCAACCCGACCATGGTCACCGGTTTGTCGGTGGCCTTGCCGCCTTCGATAAAGGTTTCTTCGACATAGCTGACGATCTTGCGAATTTCGAAACTCATGAGCTGCTCCCTGGGTGGGTGATTAGGTCTTTGCGTATGATGGTATACCATAATACTGAAGGCGCAAATCCCCACGGCGAGTTTGTGTTCGGGAGGCGACCGAAGGCAGCTTGCCCGCGACCCAAGGGGAATTGGTCTACGCTTGGTGCGCGGACACCCGATTGTTTTCGGATAACCCTGCAACGTGTCCCGGGGGAGGAAGGATGCCCTTCGAAGTCGCCGATATCTCAATCACCGCCTGGTCGTTGATGAGCCCAACTTACGAGACGCTCAAGCCCCACGAAGCCCTTATCAAGCGTTTCCTGGGGAGCGATCTGCAGGTTCGCTTTCCGACGACCCAGGCGGCCGTGCAGGCGCTGGCGCAGCCCGCTCAGGCCTTTCCCCTCAAGTGGCGGGTGGGGGCCACTCCATTGGCCGAGGCCAATCAAAGCATCAACCAGTGTCTGGATGCCCTGGCGCTTTATTTGCGGGACCAGGACAAACGCAAGTACCAGGACATGCTGGACGAGGCGAATGCCACAGGTGGCTCGCTGTTCACCGATGCGCGGAAAAACACACCGGCGCAATTCGTCGGCCAGAAGTGCACTTATTACTACCAGGGCGCGTACATGTCGGGTGATCAGTTCGCTGTCGGCGCGGCGTTGCGCCATGACCCCAGCTCACGACTGATCTTGCTCTACGCGGCCGCTGACGAGGCGGCGGCCAAGCGGCTGGTCAAGTTCTATGGCACTTCCTGTGGGGTAAAGGCCGCCCGGTTGCTGCCGGTGTTGGTCACCGATGCCAAGGCTGCCTGCGAGACGTGTCGCCTGGTGGTCGACGCCAGGATCAATAAAAGTGCGCTGCCACCCTTCACCGACGCGGTACTGGGATTCCTGGCCGGCGTCGCCAACGGTGCAAAATTGTGCCCCGTGGGCGGCGCCACCACCGATGTCGCAGCGTCGGTGCTCAGTGGCGACGGCAAGGGCAGCATCGCCAAGTGGGACAATGTCGATCCCAATACCAATCGCTACTGGGCGTATCGCCTCGACAAGTTCCTGGGGCTCAAAGGGGTGGTCAAGGGCCAGAGCTACGTCATTGTCTGGACCCGCTTCAGCGGCAAGGACGGCGGTGCCCATCCGGAGTTGGACGACAGTTGGACGGGGTTGGGGCAGGTGTGTCACCGGTTGTTGAAAAAAGGTCGGAACGTCATCGTGGTCGGACGCCCGAGGACCAACCGGGACCTCAACGTGAAGCTGACGACCCACCTGGGTCAACTCGACCAAGCTGACGGTCTCGTGTCCCGAGCCAATCTTCAGGTCTGGGGTGAGTATTGGAAGTTGGACAACGGCAACCCCAACCAGAAAATCATCGGGCCGAACCGTGCTGCCGAATATGCCATTTTCCTGCGCATGAAAAGTGCCGAATGGAATTGCAAACTGGTGCACCTGGGCATGCGCAGCGGTGCGATGGATGCCGCGGCCTTGCTGGGCATGCGCACTCGATTCATCGAAAACGCCGGCAACGAGCAGATCGCGCGAACGACCAAATGGACCGGGGCGACCAATACCAATCTTCTCTACCAGCGCATCCCGGTGGCCGAACTGCCTACCTGGAGGGCGCGAGGCCGAGAGGAAAACCTGGTGGTCAAGCGAGGTTACCTGCCCACAGACCTGGAGATGATCGTCGCCAGTGTCGAGGGCGCATTGACTTGAGGTGAACGGCCGTGCTGCTTCAAGCTGGGGCGGCGGGTATGAATCCGTGCATTTTCCTGCAACGTTGCAGTGCGTTCAGGTTTTCACTGCCTGGGGTTGAGCGCGGCGCGTGAAGGGTCAGCCGTGGATGAATGAGTAAAAACTTCCCTCTTGTGGGGCAAGGCTGTCCCATTCCACCCGCTCAAGAACCGTTCAAGCCGCGTTCGAGAGAAAGGGCGCCCGCATTTATGGTCGTTAATGTCGCTAGATCGAAAAATAATTTCGCCTTTTAGTGGTTTTGCAATACTTTTTCTATTCAGGGTGTGACGCCGTGACGCTTAGGCACACCCTTTGCTAAGCATTGAAAAGCCGGCCTCCCAGGCCTGGACACACCATCCATGAAGAAACAGAGGGGAATCCCAGGACCGCACTCAATAAAGCAGGGCTCAAAGCAAGGCAAGGCCGAACCGTCGGAATGACGAAGTGATAAGAAATGCCGTGTAGAACGCGGCTGGGAGTTGGCTATGCCCCACGCTTTTTTTAATGAAATGTATGACGCCAAGGGTGACTGCCGCCCGCATTACCAAGCCTTCTCGCGCTGGCTGGCGGACACACCGCTTGAGCTGCTAGAGCAACGCCGCCGCGAAGCCGACCTGCTGTTCCATCGAGCCGGTATCACTTTCACCCTCTACGGGGACGAGCAGGGCACCGAGCGGTTGATTCCGTTCGACATCATCCCGCGCAGCATCAAGGCCAGCGAATGGCAGATGGTCGAGCGTGGCTGCATTCAGCGGGTCCAGGCCCTGAACATGTTCCTGGCCGACATCTACCATGGGCAGCACATCCTCAAGGAAGGCATCATTCCTCCCGAACAGGTGCTCGCCAACGAGGGGTATCAGATTGCGATGCAGGGCCTGAACCTGCACCGCGGCATTTACGCCCATATCGCCGGTGTCGACCTGGTTCGCGACGGTGACGGCAGCTACTACGTGCTGGAGGACAACCTGCGTACCCCCAGCGGCGTGAGCTACATGCTCGAAGACCGCAAGATGATGATGCGCCTGTTCCCCGAGCTCTTCGCCGCCCAACGCGTGGCTCCCATCGATCATTACCCGAACCTGCTGCTCGACACCCTCAAGAGCTCAAGCCCCCTCGAGAACCCCACCGCCGTGGTGCTGACCCCGGGGCGCTTCAACAGTGCCTATTTCGAGCACGCGTTCCTGGCCCGTGAAATGGGCGTGGAGCTGGTAGAGGGCGCGGACCTGTTCGTGCGTGACGACCATGTCTACATGCGCACCACCGCCGGCCCACGGCAGGTGGACGTGATTTATCGTCGTCTCGACGATGCCTACCTCGACCCGCTGTCGTTCAACCCCGATTCGATGCTGGGCGTGCCCGGGCTGATCGCTGTGTACCGCGCGGGCAATGTGGTGCTGGCGAACGCGGTCGGCACGGGCGTGGCTGATGACAAATCGATCTACCCCTACGTTGACGAGATGATCCGCTTCTACCTCACCGAAGAACCGATCCTGAAGAACGTGCCCACCTGGCAGTGTCGCAAGCCTCAGGACCTGTCCCATGTGCTGGCCAACCTGCCGGATCTGGTGGTCAAGGAAACCCAGGGCTCCGGCGGCTACGGCATGCTGGTCGGGCCGGCCGCCAGCGCGGCGGAGATCGAAGATTTCCGCGCACGCCTCAAGGCCCGTCCTGAAGCCTACATCGCCCAGCCAACCTTGAGCCTGTCCACGTGCCCGACCTTTGTCGAGAGCGGCATCGCGCCGCGCCACATCGACCTGCGTCCGTTCGTGCTGTCGGGCAAGGAAACGCGCCTGGTGCCCGGCGGGCTGACCCGCGTGGCGCTGCGCGAAGGCTCGCTGGTGGTGAACTCGTCCCAGGGCGGTGGCACCAAAGACACTTGGGTAGTGGAGGACTAAGACATGCTTTCAAGAACTGCTTCGGACCTCTATTGGATGTCCCGCTACCTGGAGCGCGCCGAGAACCTGGCGCGCATGCTCGAAGTCAGCTATTCGTTGTCGCTGATGCCCCAGGCCGGGCGCAGCGATGGCCATGCCGAGCTGGCGATGTCGCTGCTTGCGGCCGGTACGCTGGACGATTACAACGCCCGTTATGACGCGCTCAACACCGAGCGCATGCTGCATTTCTTCGCGCTGGATGAAACCAACCCCGGCAGTATCTACAGCTGCCTGCGGGCCGCGCGGACCAATGCCCATGCCGTGCGCGGGCGCATCACCGCCGACATGTGGGAGAACATCAACGCCACCTGGCTGGAAATGCGCAACATCGCCAGCAACGGCCTGGGGCGCTACGGCATCAGCCATTTCTGCGAGTGGGTCAAGGAGCGCTCGCACCTGTTCCGTGGCGCGACGTCGGGCACGATCATGCGCAACGATGCCTACTGCTTCATTCGCCTGGGCACCTTTATCGAGCGGGCCGACAACACGCTGCGCCTGCTGGACGCCCGCTACGAAATGTTCGGCGAGGAATCGGAGGAGGTCAGCGACAACTCGGCCCGTGGTTATTACCAGTGGAGTGCCTTGTTGCGCGCGTTGTCTTCGTTCGAGGCGTTCAACGAGATCTACCGCAATGCGCCCAATGCCGAGCAGGTTTCCGAGATGTTGCTGTTGCGTGCTGACGTCCCACGCTCGCTGCATGCCTGCATCGAGGAGCTGGACCATATTCTCGCCAGCTTGCCGGGCAACAACGGCCGGCCAGCGCAACGCCTGGCCGCCGAGCTGAATGCGCGCCTGCGTTATTCGGGGATCGATGAGATCCTGGCGTCGGGCCTGCATCAATGGTTGACCGACTTGATTGGGCAGATCCGCCACTTGGGCCAGACCGTCCATGAGTCTTACCTGGAGGTCGTATGAAACTATCCATACGCCATGACACGACCTACAGCTACGCCGATGAAGTCTGCACCAGCATCCAGTTCCTGCGCCTGACGCCCCGGGACACTCAGCGCCAGCGCATCCTGGAATGGCACCTGGAGCTGCCGCGACTGGTACGCAGCCAGATTGATCCCTATGGCAACATCTTGCATGTGATGACCATGGACGAGCCCCACGGCGCCTTGGTACTGACGGCTTATGGCGAGGTGGAAATCCATCAGTCCATCGCGATGGAACCGGACAACCAGTCGCCGCTGCCTTTCTTGCGCACCAGTCGCCTGACCCAGGCGGATGAGACCCTCAGCGCCTTCGCCGTCGAGCAATGCGCTGGCCGGCGCGATCGTTCGGCCTTGACCGATCTGATGAATGGTTTGGCGGCGCGGATGCCCTACAGCCCCGGCACGACGGCGGTCAACAGCACCGCTGCCGAGGCGTTTGCCGGTGGAACGGGGGTGTGCCAGGACCATACTCACGCATTCCTCGCCTGCGCCCGCAGCCTGGGCATTCCTGCGCGCTATGTTTCCGGCTATTTGTGCACCGAAGATGAAAGCCACCTGGCGAGCCACGCCTGGGCGGAAGCCTGGCTGGACGATGGCTGGTACAGCTTCGACGTGACCAACCGCCTGACCCTTCCCGACCGCCACCTGAAACTGGCGGTCGGCCTGGACTACCTCGACGCCTGCCCGGTACGCGGCATGCGCCGGGGTGGCGGAGCGGAACAGATGCAGGCGAGGGTGCAGGTAAGCTCGATGGTGCAGGTGCAGCACCAATAACGGCAGGCTTCATCGCCACCACCCGCTCCCACATGGAATCTGGTGGTGGACAGCAAACCTTGTATCCACCCGAGAACCCCTGTGGGAGCAAGGCTTGCCCGCGATGGCGGCAGCCCATCCAACATCGATGCAAACAGATCCACCGCTTTCGCGAGCAAGCCCGCTCCCACATGGAATCTGGTGGTGGACAGCAAACCTTGTATCCACCCGAGAACCCCTGTGGGAGCAAGGCTTGCCCGCGATGGCGGCAGCCCATCCAACATCGATGCAAACAGATCCACCGCTTTCGCGAGCAAGCTCGCTCCCACATGGAATCTGGTGGTAGACAGCAAACCTTGTATCCACCCGAGAACCCCTGTGGGAGCAAGGCTTGCCCGCGATGGCGGCAGCCCATCCAACATCGATGCAAACAGATCCACCGCTTTCGCGAGCAAGCTCGCTCCCACATGGAATCTGGTGGTAGACAGCAAACCTTGTATCCACCCGAGAACCCCTGTGGGAGCAAGGCTTGCCCGCGATGGCGGCAGCCCATCCAACATCGATGCAAACAGATCCACCGCTTTCGCGAGCAAGCCCGCTCCCACAAAAATCCTCCAGTCGCCCCAAGTCTGGGCATCTCCCTGGTCTCCCCAAAATGAAGCTTTCATGACAAAAGTTCGGTAGCACATCGCCATTCCCGTCATGCCTGTGTGACGTGTTCAAGGGGGCCTGCAAGGTCGTTTTGGAGCCGGGGCGCGAAGCCGGGAGTGAGGCGATGGGGACTATGGAACGTTATTCGAAAGTGGGCATGCAGGAGCTTGACCAGCGGCTGTCGAAGATCGTCGAGGCGGCGCGCAAGCAGCCGGTCTCGGTGTATCGCTACGGCGCACCGTGGGTCTGGATCGTTTCCCAGGATGACTGGCAAGGCGCGCTCAAGGAAGTGTCCAGCTACATTCCGCAAGGCCATTCACTGGTCTTGCTGCGTCCGCAGATCGACGACCTGCTGGATGACCATCGCGATGTGTTGCAGGGCCTCAACGCCGGTGCCCAGATGTTGATCGCACCGCAAACCGCCATGCATATCCTCCTGCTGCAACTGCTCTATTCGGTGCCCAGCGAGCAGCAACTCTACGAACAACTCAACTACAACCTGCTGTTCCGCTGGTTCGTCGGCCTGGACCTGAACCAGAAGGTCTGGAGCTTCAACGTCCTGAGCAAAGACCTCGCCACACTGCTGGGCGACGCGCGGGCGGTGCGGCTCATCCAGAAAATCATCGGTGAAGTGTTCTGTGGCGCCTTGCTGCAAATGCCGGAGTTCTCCTTGAACTTCGCGCTGCTGCACACCTGGCTGGCCCGGCACGCCACGACATCGATCGCAAGCAATTGAGCCGTATTTTGAATTCAGGGGGTGGTGTGGAGCATTTCTTCAAATCGCGGCCGGCGCTGTGGGGCTGGTTGCTGCTGGCGGTCGGGGGGCCGTCGGCGTTCGCCGCCGAAGGAGGGCAGGAGGCCGAAGCGGCGCCGGCGCGCCTGGTGGACGTGAACGAGTATTTCGTGCGGGGCAACACCGTGCTCGATGCCCGGGCCATCGAGGAAGCGGTGTACCCGTTCCTCGGCCCGCAAAAGGCCTTGAGCGACATCGAAGGCGCCCGGGAGGCCTTGCAAAAGGTCTATCAGGCCCGGGGTTATCAATCGGTGTTCGTTGAGTTGCCAGAGCAAAAAGTCGAAGACGGCATCGTCTACCTGCAAGTCAGCGAAACCAAGATCGGCCGGGTACGGGTGGTGGGGGCCAAGCATTATTCACCCGTCGAAATCCGTGATGACGTGCCGGCGCTCAAGGAAGGCGAGGTGCCTGATTTCGCCCAGGTCCAGGCAGAACTGGCGCTGCTGAACAAAACCCCGGGGCGCCAGGTCATGCCGCTGGTGCGTGAAGGCCAGCGCCCCGGGACGATGGACGTGGATTTGCAGGTCGAAGACCAGGACCCCTGGCAGGCCAGCCTGGGGCTGAACAACGACTACAGTGCCGACACCGAGAAGCTGCGCACGGTCGCCAGCCTGGGTTACAACAACCTCTGGCAACTGGGCCACAGCGTTTCGCTGACCTTCTTCACCGCACCCCAGGACACCGAAAACGCCAAGGTCTGGTCGGGCTCCTATACCGCGCCGCTGAGCGAACGCTGGAGTGTGCAGTTCTCGGGTTACCAATCCGACAGCAACGTAGCGACGGTTGGCGGCAGCAACGTGTTGGGCAAAGGTCATTCCTACGGGGTGTCGGCGATCTACAGCCTGCCGTCCAGTGGGGCATGGGCCAACAGTTTTTCGGTCGGGGTGGATTTCAAGGATTTCGAAGAAGAGCTCAACCTCGGTGGTGCCAGCGATAAGGCACCGCTCAAGTACGCGCCGTTCACCTTCGCCTACAACGGCTTTCGCTACACCGAACACAGCCAGTTGGGCTTCGGCCTGAGCCTGGTGGCGGGTACCCGCAGCCTGCTGGGCTATGGCAGCTCCGACGAAGAATTCGACTACAAGCGCTATCGCGCCAGCCCCAGCTTCGCCGTGCTCAAGGGCGACGGCAATTACACCTTCACCTTCGGCAATGATTGGCAGACCGCCTCCAAGGCCGCCTTCCAACTCGCCTCCGGGCCGCTGGTTTCCAACGAACAATTCTCTGCCGGTGGCGCCACCTCGGTGCGTGGCTACCTGGCCGCCGAGCGCACCGGTGATGACGGCTACTTGCTGTCCCAGGAGCTGCGCACACCGTCCCTGGCCAAGTTTCTCGGCAGTTATGTCCAGGAGTGGCGCTTCTATGCCTTCGCCGAAGGCGCGCAGTTGTACTTGCGCGACGAACTGCCCGACCAGGAGGCCGACTACAGCCTCGCCAGCGTCGGCCTCGGCACCCGCGCCAGCCTGAGCAAATGGCTGTCCGGCAGCCTCGACTGGGGCTATCCGCTGCTCGAAGGGCCGAACACCTCGAAACAGGAATCGCGCCTGCATTTCAACCTGCAAGCGACGTTTTGAACCCAGGAGTCATGTCCATGCAACGCTTATTGTTATCCCTGTTTATCTGCCTGGGGCTGGTGCTTCCGGCGACCGCCAACGCCTGGTGGCAGGATGATTGGCACTACCGCAAACAGATTTCCGTGGACACCACGCCCCAGGGCGCCGCCATCGCCCAGGCCTTGGGTCGCACCGCGTTGCTGGTGCGCCTGCACACCGGCAATTTCACCTTCGACGGCGTCAAGGACGACGGCTCGGACCTGCGTTTCGTCAGTGCCGACGATAAGACCGTGCTCAATCACCAGATCGAAAGCTTCGACCCGTTGATGGGCATGGCGCTGATATGGGTTGATGTGCCGAGCGTGGAGGGTGGCCAGCGTCAGGACGTGTGGATGTATTACGGAAACCAGAAGGCGCCGGCCACGGGCAGCGGCCAGTTGACCTTCGACCCGGACTACACCGCGTTGTACCACTTTGACGGCGCCACCGGCGTACCGCCCCGGGACACCACGGCCTACGGCAACAATGCCCAGGGCGCGGCCGGTGTCAGCATCGACGGCGTGATCGGGCGTGCCTTGCAGTTCAACGGCCAGCCGCTGTTGTTGCCGGCCAGCCCTTCGTTGCAACACAGTGCCGGTGCAGCGTTCACCTTCAGCACCTGGCTGCGCCAGGACCAGGCCAGTGGCGAACAGATCATCCTGGCCCGTCGCGAAGCCGTTACCAGCCTGTTGGTTGGCGTCAACCAGGGTGTGCCGTTCGTAGCGATCAATGACCAGCGTGCGGTCTCGACCCAGCCACTGAACCCTGGCCAGTGGCAGCACCTGGCGTTGACCGCCTCGGGCGACCGGGTCGTGCTGTACGTCAATGGGCGTGAAACCGCGAGCCTGGCGGTGGCGATGCCAGCGTTCAATTCGCCGATAGCCCTGGGGGCCGACCTTTCCGCAGGTGCCTTCGCGCCATTTGGCGGGGCCATGGACGAAGCGCGCCTGTCCAAGGTCGCCCGTCCGGCGCCGCTGTTGTTGGCTGACGCCAGTGCCCAGGGCGCCGAGTCGAAACTGGTGGCCTACGGTGTCGATGAAGAACAGTCCGGTTTCGGCTTTGGCAGCCTGGGTTTCCTGCTCAAGGCCGTGCCGATGGACGCCTGGGTGATCATCGGGGTACTGGTGCTGATGATGTTCCAGTCGTGGATCATCATGATCCGCAAGAACCGCATGGTCAGCCGTCTCAGCGCGGCCAACGATGCCTTCCGCGAACAGTTCGCCCAGATCGGCACACGCCTGGAAATGTTCGCCGACGACCAGGGCCTCGCCCAGCGCCTGCAACATTCGTCGCTGTGGCGTTTGTACCTGGTGGCCGTCAAGGAGATCCGCACCCGCCGCGAGCAGGGCGCTGACACTTCGTCGGTGTCGGCGGCCACCATCGAAGCGATCCGCTGTTCCATGGACGGCGTGCGCACCCGGGAAAACCAAGCACTGAGTTCGAAGCTCTCGACCCTGTCCAACGCCATCGCCGGCGGTCCGTACATCGGCCTGCTCGGCACCGTGCTGGGGATCATGGTGGTGTTCCTCGGCACGGCCATGGCCGGTGACGTGAACATCAACGCCATTGCCCCGGGCATGGCCGCGGCATTGCTCGCCACCGCCATGGGCCTGTTCGTCGCGATCCCGGCGCTGTTTGGCTACAACCGCCTGATCACCCGCAACAAGGAAGTCAGCGCCGACATGCGGGTCTTCGTCGACGAGTTCATTACGCGCCTGGCGGAGATGCACGGCGAAGGCCAGTCCGGTGAAGCGGCGCATCACCGTAATCATCACGTCCAATCGTCCGTACCGGCCTGAGGGAATCGCCATGGCTAGCGTAAACGCTTCACACGATGACGACGATGACGCGGCGGTCGACAGCATCAACATCACGCCGCTGGTGGACGTGCTCATGGTGGTGCTGGTGATGTTCATCCTCACGGCCACGGCCCAGGTGTCGGGTATCCAGATCAACCTGCCCAAGGCCAGTGCCTCGGTGTCGTTGTCCGAAGCCAAGACCAAGGCGATTTCGGTGAACGACGGCGGGCAGGTCTTCCTCGATGCCTATCCGGTGACCCTGGCCGAGCTGGAAGAGCGCCTGCGCATCGAAAAGGCCCAGAGCCCGGACTTCCCGGTGATCGTGCGCGGCGACGCGACGGTGCAGTACCAGAAAGTCATAGAAGTGCTGGACCTGCTGCGGCGCCTGGAACTGTCCCAGGTCGGTCTGGTGACCGGCAAACCGAGCCAGGGCTGACCATGACCGCCAGACTTCCCATCGATCCGCCCCCGGTGAAGACCTCGCCGTTGCGCCTGCTCAAATGGGCCGCCGGCCTGGCGCTGGGTGCCGTGGCGGCCTGGCTGCTGTGGCAGTGGGCCAATGACATGAGTGGCGTGCGCCGCGAAGCGCCGAAGGTGCCGACCATTATCC